>CBFICG010000030.1:0-13695 GCA_965661025.1 Flavobacteriaceae bacterium
GCGATATCCGCAATCATTTTTGGAATGAAAAACGGATTAAACCGAGGTGTTCCATCACCATCAGCAAAATTTAGCACCTCGTTTTGGAATGTTTCCAAGCCCCCAATGCCAGAACCCCATATCACCCCAACTTTTGATTTGTCAACAGCATTGAGATTTAGCGCTGCATCTTGTACCGCTTCATCGGCAGCCACCATAGCGTACTGCGTAAAACGATCCATTTTGCGTACTTCTTTTCTGTCAAAATGCGCAAGGGGGTCAAAATTTTTGACCTCACACGCAAATTGTGTTTTGAATTTAGAAGCGTCGAAATAGGTAATGGGTCCTGCGCCGCTTGTCCCCGCCACAAGAGCATTCCAATATGCGTCTTTGGTGTTTCCAATGGGGGTTAGCGCTCCAATTCCAGTAACGACAACGCGTCGCCTAAGCATGAAAAAATGATTATTTACTTCCTTCTATATATTGAATGGCTTGACCAACAGTTGCAATGTTTTCTGCTTGATCATCAGGAATTTGAATATCAAACTCCTTTTCGAACTCCATAATAAGTTCTACAGTATCTAATGAGTCTGCGCCCAAATCGTTTGTAAAGCTAGCTTCAGCAACTACTTCATTTTCGTCAACGCCTAGTTTATCTACAATAATGGCTTTTACACGTGATGCAATATCAGACATAATTTTGGTTTTAATATTTCGGACAAAAATAGAAAAACTTTACTGTTCACACATTTTTATTTAAAAAAATGCGTGTTATATGCGTCGAACAAATGCGAGTTTAAATGCGTAATTTTGTCAAAAACCTTAATAGCTTTTGAAAAAAATCGTTGTTTTCGCTTCGGGTTCTGGCACAAATGCCGAAAAAATAATCACTTATTTTAAGGAGGTTGAACAGGCCTCTGTAAGCAAGGTTTATACCAATAACCCCAAAGCAGGTGTTATCAAACGTGCAGAAGCATTAGGGGTAAGCGTTCGTGTTTTTGATCGCGATGCATTCGAAAACGAACTGTTGTTTGAGCTTCATGAACACTCCCCCTCCTTAATTGTTTTGGCTGGATTTTTATGGAAAATACCACCGTCCTTTATTAAAGCTTTCTCATCTAAAATTCTCAATATTCACCCATCACTTTTACCAAAATATGGCGGAAAAGGCATGTACGGCAGATATGTTTTTGAGGCGATAGCAGCAAATAACGAGCAAGAAACGGGAATTACTATTCATTATGTGAATGAGCAATACGACGAAGGCGCCATCATTTTTCAGGCGAAAACAGCCCTTTTGACATCAGACACTACAGAAAACATAGCACAAAAAACGCATGCGCTTGAACATGCACATTTTGCTCCTCAGATTCATAAATTGCTACTCACCAAATGAAACAAGTCCATTTATACACAGATGGTGCAGCAAGTGGAAATCCCGGACCAGGAGGGTACGGGTTGATTTTAGAATTATTAGGCACAAATTATAAAAAAGAGTTTGCGGAAGGTTTTGAACACACGACTAACAATCGGATGGAGCTTTTAGCGGTAATTGTTGGGCTGGAACTGCTTAAAGAGTCCCCCTTAGACGTAATTGTCTTTACAGACTCTAAATATGTTTGTGATGCCGTCGAAAAAAAATGGGTGATACGCTGGGAACGGGAAGGGTTTAAAAAACAAAAAAATCAAGATCTGTGGATTCGATTTCTTAAGATTTACAGAAAACACAACGTAAATATTAGGTGGATAAAAGGGCATAATCAGCATCCGCAGAACGAACGCTGTGACAAGCTAGCAGTAGCCGCATCCAAACAAGAAACCAAAAAACAAGACACAGGATACATAACAAGCAAAACATGAAAAACAACAAATTAGTCGTCGTGGGCACCATGGCCTTTGATGAAATCAGTACACCAACTGCCGAATCTGGGAAAATTTTAGGTGGAGCTGCCACATATATTGGGTTAGCAGCGGCATATGCGGCTGCTGATATCGCTGCTGTCTCTGTGGTAGGAGAAGATTTTCCGCAAGAACATTTGAATTTGCTAGCAGACAGAGGCATCGACATTTCGGGAGTTGAGCAAGTCTCCGGGGGGAAATCGTTTTATTGGAAAGGCAAATATCACGACAACATGAATAAGCGTGACACCCTTGATACGCAGTTAAACGTATTAGCGGAATTTAGTCCAATTGTTCCCGAAAAGTATCGTGACGCAGCGGTGGTTATGCTTGGTAATTTAGACCCAAACGTGCAACAAAAAGTGCTCGATCAGCTTGTGCCAAACCCGAACCGAACGGTGCTTCTAGACACTATGAATTTTTGGATGGATTTGCAACTTCCTGCGCTTTTAAAGGTAATAAAGCAAGTGGACGTTATCACCATCAATGACGAAGAAGCCTTGCAGCTCAGTGGAGAAACCAACCTGGTTTTGGCAGCAAAAAGCATTCACATGATGGGACCGGAGTATGTCATCATAAAAAAAGGAGAACACGGGGCATTGCTGTTTTATAAAAACCAGCCCTTTTTTGCTCCTGCATTGCCCTTGGAAGTAGTGGTTGACCCAACTGGGGCAGGGGACAGTTTTGCGGGAGGACTATCGGGCTATCTAGCAGCACAACAATCGCCGAGCGCACATGCAATTAAAGAAGGCATTTTATATGGAACAGCTGCAGCCTCGCTTTGCGTTGGTGCTATGGGAACGGCGGGCTTGGTGCAATCAAGCAAAAAAGAGTTTTTAACACAACGCCAAAAATTAGAACGTTTGAGATCGACAACCCTTTAAGCCATGAAACTAACAGTAATTTTATTTAATTTTGTGCAATGAGTGATGCCATCAAGCACGAGTGCGGAATAGCCTTAGTTAGGCTTCTCAAACCCCTGGACTACTACAAGGAAAAATACGGAAGCTCATTTTATGGCCTTCAAAAAATGTATTTGATGTTGGAAAAGCAGCACAACCGCGGACAGGATGGTGCGGGCTTTGCCAGTATTAAATTAGATATGGCACCAGGCGAACGCTTCATGAGCAGAGTTCGTTCGTCGGAGCAACAACCCATTAAAGATATTTTTGGAAAAATAAATCAACGCATAAATGATGTTGAGCAATCGCTTAAAATTCCAGTTTCCTCTTCGCAAGAATTAAAGTCTGCTTTTCCATACGTAGGAGAGGTGATGCTCGGGCACCTTAGGTATGGCACTTTTGGAGGAAACACGATTGAAAGCGTTCATCCGTTTTTGCGCCAAAACAATTGGATGCATCGAAACCTTATTGTTGCTGGGAATTTTAACCTAACAAACGTTAACGAACTTTTTGATAACCTTGTTACCCTTGGGCAACACCCAAAAGAGAAAGCAGACACCATAACGGTTATGGAAAAAATCGGACACTTTTTAGACGATTCAGTTTCCAAGCTTTATAAAAAGCTAAAATCCGAGGGCTTTGACAAAAAAGCGGCTTCGCCAGAAATAGCAAGCCGATTAAATATTGCAAAAATTTTACGTAAAGCATCCAAAAATTGGGACGGCGGTTACGTTATTGGTGGGATGTTAGGTCATGGAGATTCATTTGTTTTTCGCGACCCTGCCGGAATTCGCCCGGCCTTTTACTATCAAAACGACGAAGTAGTAGTAGTTGCTTCCGAACGGCCAGCCATTCAAACAGTTTTTAATGTGCCTATTGAGGCTGTAAAGGAAGTGTTACCTGGGTTTGCGATTATTGTCAAGAAGTCCGGGGCTGTTTTTCACGAAGAAATCACCCCCCCTACAGAACGGCGGGCGTGTTCGTTTGAGCGGATTTATTTTTCTAGAGGAAATGACGCGGACATTTATAAAGAGCGCAAGGCATTAGGGCGATTACTTTTTCCAAAAATATACGAGTCTGTACATGGAGACTTGCAAAACACCGTGTTTTCATATATACCCAATACAGCAGAAACCTCTTTTTACGGATTGGTGCAGCGTGTACAGGACTTTATGTTAGAGGAGTCGGAAACAGCCATATTAAATGAACCGAAACTGTCGCCAAAACGACTAAAGGAATTGTTGTCGCCAAGACCGCGCATTGAGAAGGTTACCATAAAAGATGTAAAGCTCCGCACCTTCATTACCGAAGACAGCAGCCGCGATGACTTGGTAGCACACGTCTATGACATCACGTATGAGTCCGTAAAACCAAGCGACAACCTAGTAATTATTGATGACAGTATTGTTCGCGGCACAACACTTCAGAAGAGTATTTTGCGCATTTTGGACAGACTAAAGCCTAAGAAAATCACAGTAGTCTCTAGTGCGCCACAAATTCGCTATCCAGATTGCTATGGTATAGATATGGCTCGCCTAGAAGACTTGATTGCCTTTAGGGCCATGCTGGCACTTCTTGAAGACCACAACAAAACACACCAATTAAAAGAAGTATATCAACGCGCAAAAGCGGATATGGAAAAGGAAACACACGAAATTGAAAATCATGTTAAATCGCTTTACGATCAATTTACAGACGAGCAGATTTCTCGTAAAATTTCGGACATGCTGCGCACGGAAGAGATACATGCAGAGATTGACGTTATTTTTCAATCTGTAGCCAACTTGCACAAAGCTTGTCCGCACAATACAGGGGATTGGTATTTCACGGGAGTGTACCCCACACCGGGCGGAAACAAAGTAGTGAACAGGGCATACATGAATTTTTACGAAGG
Organism: Flavobacteriaceae bacterium; assembly: GCA_965661025.1. Classification (GTDB taxonomy): domain Bacteria; phylum Bacteroidota; class Bacteroidia; order Flavobacteriales; family Flavobacteriaceae; genus UBA7446. The sequence continues at coordinate 4,675 of CBFICG010000030.1, forward strand.
GAAAAAGGAACGTGCGTACTAAATTTAAATAAAAAATAAATTTTTTTTCGTTTTCCCTTTGAAATGTAAAAGGAGTTTGTATATTAGCAAAGCCATAACATAAGTAGGTTAAGTTCATGGTAAGATTTGGGGCAAAAAAGGTGGAATCTTTCCACCTTTTTTATTTTATACAAAAAAAGAGGGCAAAAAGCCCTCTTTGATGTTTTTATAACTAACTGATTTTCATCGAGTAGCGTATCGCTTACTAACCGCGTTCCAATTGACAACATTAAAGAATGCCTCAATATAATCTGGACGGCGGTTTTGGTAATTAAGGTAGTATGCATGTTCCCAAACGTCTAATCCAAGCACGGGTGTGCCGCCACAGCCGACGTTTGGCATAAGCGGATTGTCTTGGTTTGGTGTAGCACAAACCTCTAAACGGCCGTCATCATGGGCACAAAGCCATGCCCACCCTGACCCAAATTGGGTTGCGGCAGCCTTAGAAAAAGCATCTTTAAAGCCATCAAATGAGCCAAAAGCAGCGTTGATGGCGCTGTTTAGATCCGCAGACATTTCTCCAGCAGTTGGACCCATCACCTCCCAAAACAAGCAATGATTGTAAAATCCGCCGCCATTGTTTCGAATAGCAGCATTACTCATGTCTAATCCCGCTAAAATAGCTTCAATGCTTTTGCCCTCAAGATCCGATCCTTCAATGGCAGCATTTAGTTTTGTGGTGTATCCATTATGGTGTTTGCCATGGTGTATTTCCATGGTGCGTGCGTCGATGTGTGGTTCCAATGCGTTTGTGGCATAGGGTAAAGAAGGAAGTTCAAAAGCCATTTTTATGTATTTTTATTTTGTACAAATTTAGGCATATATTCCTATATTTAGTAAAGCCTTATTCCACGCGATATGCCCAAGCTGAAAACAGCTCCTTTTATTATTTACAATGCATCAGCTGGAGCAGGAAAAACGCATACACTTGTACGATCTTTTTTATACAGGTTGCTGAGCAGTCCACACTCAAATCAAGTGCAGCGTTTACTAGCCATAACCTTTACTAACAAAGCTGCTCAAGAAATGAAGCAGCGCATATTGGAACAACTGGAATGCTTTGCATCAAGCGTTGAGGTTGCCCAGCAAGATAAAATGTTCAGGGAACTTATAAGCCTTTGTGACATTTCACCCAACGAGTTGCATCGGCGTGCCCAAAACACACACTTATATATATTACATCATTTTGGACAGCTCAATGTGTCTACCATTGATAAGTTCACACACCGCATTATTCGAACGTTTGCGCGAGATTTTGGCCTCAACCCGCGTTTTGACGTGGCCTTAGACAGTAAAGATTTTATGGCAGAGGTTGTTGCCAGAATTTTGAGTGAAGCAGGGGAAGATAAAACCCTTACCAATATACTAATCGATTATGTGCTGCAAAAAGCAGACAGGTCAAGATCTTGGGACGTAACGGACGACATTTCCAATGTTGCCCAAATGTATATCAATGAAAATCATATACAACCGTTGACTAGGTTAGCTGAAATGCCAATGGATGCGTTTACGGCATTGGACCTGAAAATTGCCAATCAAATCAACAATATAAAAACCCCATTTAAGGAAAAGGCAACAGCCATTTTAGCCTTTTTAAAACAGACAGGTCTTGCAGACGAGTTTTTTCCAAACGCAACACTGCCAAAGCTATTGCGTTTAGTAAAGCTAGGTAAATGGGAAAAAACCCCTTTAAAGAAAACCATTCAAACAAACATAGAAAAGAGGGTGTTTTTAAAAGGAGCCGCAAAACAATATCAGGCGGTTATTGAGCCAATCACTGATGATATTATTGCTTTTTTACAATCCTACCAACGTTATTGGCGACAGCTTTCCCTCTTGGAGCTACTTCGAAAAAATATAGTACCCCTTTCGCTGATGCAACGCATTGGAAACGAAGTAAACCAGTTGCAAGACGAGCGTAACACACGTTTGTTAGGGTTTTTTAACAAACACATCGCAGACAATATAAAGGACACCCCAACCCCTTTCATTTATGAACGTTTGGGGGTTCGGTATCAACACTATTTTGTGGACGAATTTCAAGATACGTCAGCGCTGCAATGGGCAAATTTGCATCCGCTAATTTCTCATGCGCTGGAAGACGAACAGCGTAAAGGGTCATTAGTGCTTGTTGGCGATGCCAAACAATCTATTTATCGTTGGCGTGGTGGAAATCCAGAGCAGTTTATGAAACTGACAAATAAAGAAGTACCATTTTCTGTTGCGCCCAAAGTAGAAAATTTACCTACAAATTATCGCAGCGACGCAGCAATTGTATCGTTTAACAATTCATTTTTCAAAAGCGCAGCACAATTTTTACCCCTCAAACTGCAGCAAAAGCTTTATACAGATTCGTGTAACCAACTGGCAAACACTACATCGGGAGGCTATATTACGCTTTCTGCTATCGAAGGAAAATTACAAGAGGAGCAGTTTAGCGCCTATCGGCAAGCCGTGGTTGACAGAGTGAAGGACTGTATTAATCAAGGATATCATAAAAAGGATATTTGTGTGTTGGTCAGAAAAAACAATCAAGGAGTTGAAATCGCTAACGCCCTTACAGAAGCCGAAATTCCCATCACCTCGTCAGATGCATTGCTTATAGGACAAAGTTCAGCCGTTCAGTTTTTAATGCATTTGGTAAAACTACGATTAGAACCAAAAAGCCGTATTTGTCAGTATGCTGTTTTAGAGCGATTTGCACTTCAGCAACCCGACCCACACGCCTGGACACAGCAACAGTTTAGCCATCCTTTTGATGATGTGCTTATGAATTGCAGTGGCGAAAAGTTTAGTTTTAAGGTTTTTCAACATCTCACACTATACGCTGCCTTAGAATATGCTATTTGGGCATTTTCATTGACCGATAATCTTACCGCACACGTGCAAGCATTTATGGATGAAATAGCAAAATTGCAAGCCAAGAAAGAAGCTACTGCCACGCAGGTACTGGCACATTGGGAACAACAAAAAGACAAATGGACGGTTCGTCCGCCCGAAGACAGAGATGCGGTTCAAGTCATGACAATTCACAAGGCAAAAGGGTTGGCATTTCCTGTGGTAATTCTTCCGTTTGCTGACACTGCTTTTGTAAGTAGAGCAACTACGTATGCATGGTATCCATTGCCAAAAAACGTATATGCACCGTTTGAAGAAATGTTATTGCCTTTACATAAAGATTTAAACGCAATGGGAGATGGTGCCAAACAAACGTATGAAACCTACTTAGCTCAATCGGTAATGGACACGCTCAACACACTTTATGTAGGAATGACACGACCTGTAGAAGAGCTACACATTCTAACGCTAAATGGTAAAACAACCGAGCCACTCAACAGTCTAGCTGATGTTTTCACACAAGTCTTTCCCAATCTATTGGAAGGGCCTCTAAAATTTGGGGCCCGAAAAAAACCAACCAAAAAACCTGAACAAAGAGCCACAATGACAACGCCATGGGAGTTTAATTTGGCACACACAAAAAATACCACAGCGCAATCGTACAAAAAGTCTGATGAAGCACAGTATGGGCTATTATTTCATGAGGTCATGGCGCAAATAGAAGTCCCTCAAGATATTGCACATGCATTGACACAGTCAAAAGCAAAGGAATTGCTTAGTGAAGCAAAGTATATGGAATTAAAAAAGCAAATTGAACAGCTTGTTCATCACAAGGCGTTAAAAGCCTTTTTTAATCCAGCACACAGGGTGTATTGCGAACGGCCATTACTTACAGCATCAGGTAAAATTGTACGCCCAGACCGTTTTGTGGTAACAAATAACAACGAAGTATACCTATTGGATTATAAAACAGGAGCACCTAAGAACGAGCATCAAGACCAAGTTTACGAATATGCAAGAATTTTAGAAAAAAACATGTTAATAATTAAACAAATCCTAATTGTTTATGTGGAAAAAAGAATTTTTATAAAGGAAGTTTAGTATTTTTGCAGCTACTTAAACTACTTATTATGAATCACCGAGTCTTTACAATGCTATTGTGCTCAGCATTTTCAACAAAAGCACTATCACAAAACGAAAAAAGCCCACTGAAATTTACTGTTGGAACCAATGCCAAAGGCCAGTAACGCGACCAAAGAAGGCCGCGCTGCTAACCGCCGTGTTGAAATTAAAGTAGCCAATTAACAATATATTTCACTACAATAATATGCAACACGGTGATTTCACCGCGTTTTTTTATTAATTTTGCACAAATAACATTACTAAAAATGAAAAATTATTTATTTACCGCACTGATGCTAGTTTCTTTTACAACTAGTGTTTTGGCACAGAACGATACAAATCCATGGAAAATCACCGTGGGTACAAATGCTGTAAACCTTCTATTGGATGGAAAAGATGCAGACACACAAATTTCCTCTAATTTTTCCTATCTAGAAGTTTCACGCTACATCGGTGGAGGTTTTTCTGTTGATTTAGCAGCAACGAGTAACAACATGGAAAGAGAGTCAGGAGCTAATGATACATATTACAGCTTCGATTTAGGTACATCTCTTTCGGCGAATCAAATTCTTGATTTAGGCAAATTTGAACCTACTCTTCGCGCAGGTGTAGGCGTAGCCGGAGGAATTAGCGGCTTTTCTTCTTCAAGCGACGATTTTTATGTAGCCTATGTAGGAGCAGGTTTAAACTATTGGTTTAATGACGCATTTTCTCTTACCTTAAAAACCACCTATAAATCACATTCAAAAGAAATAGATGGTTTATTGGGTAATAACGACGGAGGGCTAAACCACCTTCAACACTTGGCTGGTTTTTCTTTTGCATTTGGTAATGGCGACTCTGACAGAGATGGCGTTAAAGACAGCGAAGATGCATGTCCTGACGTCCCTGGTCTTGAAAGCCTAAACGGTTGTCCAGATGATGACGGCGACGGCATCAAAAACAGTGATGATGATTGTCCTATGACCGCTGGCTTGGCGGCACTTAATGGGTGTCCTGATGCAGACGGCGATGGCGTTAAAGATGCAGATGATGCGTGTCCAAAAGTTGCTGGTGTTGCTGCATTAAATGGATGTCCTGATGCGGATGGCGATGGCATTACAGATGCAGATGACGCATGTCCAAATGCAGCAGGTAGTAAAGAAATGAACGGATGTCCTGACGCAGATGGCGACGGAGTTGCAGATAAAGATGATAAATGTCCTGCGGTCTCAGGCCCTGCATCAAACAATGGTTGCCCAGTGTTCCCACTTTCTATGTTGGCCGATTATGACATTAATTTTGACTTAGAAAAATACAACATCGACTCTCAAGATGTACAACGCCTTTCAACAGTTCTTAAGGTATTACTGGCAAATGAAAACGCTAATATCAGTATTGAAGGTCACGCCGATAATACAGGTGAGGAATCGTATAACAACCCACTTTCTAAAAATCGTTCAAAATCAATTAAAGACTACTTGGTTAATCTTGGTATTGATGAAAATCGTTTAAGCACAAAAGCCTTTGGCGAAACGATGCCAAAAGCGAGTAACGATACTGAAGAAGGCCGTGCGATAAACCGACGTGTTGAGTTTAAAGTAGTGAACTAAACACAAAAAAATAAAGTATGAGAAAACGCGGTGAATTCACCGCGTTTTTTTATTTTAGGCTATGTCTATTTCATTTCTTGGAAGTGTCGTACAACAGCTTGCGTCCCAAAATGCAGATTGGGCGAATTTGTGCTTTGTATTGCCCAACCGACGCGCCCGTCTTTTTCTACAAAAAGAATTAACTCAAATCGTTCAAGGACCGCTTATCTTGCCGGAAATGATAAGCATTGACGACTTTGTAGCGTCTATTAGTACGTTGATGCCGGCAACGGAATTGCAGCAGCAGCAAGCATTATATCAAAGTTATTGTGCAACCACAACTTCAAAACCTCCAGACACTTTTGAAACCTTTCTGGGATGGTCTGCGGCACTTTTAAGGGACCTCAATACAATGGATCAGTACACACTAGATCGAAAACCATTTTTTGCCTATCTCAATTCGTTACACAAGATACGCTCATGGGGAGCCAATCAAGATAAAATCATTCAAAATTACACTGCTTTTTGGGAGCAATTGCCCCAAATGTACCAAGATTTTATTTCCCGATTAGAAGAAACGGGATATGCTACTTCTGGATTGTGTTATAGGTTGGCCACTGCGCATTTGGAAAACTACCTCCAACACAAAAAAGAGACGCAGTTTGTGTTTTGTGGGTTTAATGCATTAAGTCCAAGCGAAGCACAACTTGTTCAAGAGCTTTTGGCACAAAAACGCGCTCAGGTTTTTTGGGATATTGACAAACAGATGCTTGAAAGTGAGTACCATCAAGCAGGAACATTTATTAGAAGTTATGCAAAAGCCTGGAAATACTATGCAGGGAAATCGTTTGATCAAGCACATCAGGCTTTTCAAACGCCTAAAAACATTCATGTGATTGAGGTGCAACAGCAGGTTGGACAAGCCAAACAATTAGGTGCGTTATTGGCAGCAATGCCACCTGCGGAAGATTGGTCTAAAACCGCAGTGGTGTTAGCAGATGAATCTTTATTGTTGCCGCTATTATATGCGTTGCCAACATCAATTGACCAGTTAAATATAACCATGGGATTTCCGTTAGAGCAGCACCCGTTGGCCATCTTTGTTTCATCGTTTATGAAAATGGTTATTCGAAAAACGACTAAAGGATTTTATTATAAAGATGTAGAAACACTGCTTTTACTTCCTGAAACACAAGCTTTATTTGCGCCCCATGACACTACATTTTGCAACACGTTGTTAAACGAAGCAAAAAAAGAGCACCGAAGTTTTTTGAGTAAGGCGTTTATATCCAAAACCGCCCCTAAATCGGCGACGGCATTGGTAACGCAGCTGTTTCGTTCCGACGCTACCCCAAAACAATGGGTAGAGGATATACTTTCCGTATTGCCCATATTTCATAACCCACAACAAACACAGTCCCTTACGACAGTATACCGGGTTGCGGTGGAAAAGTTTTTAGAATTATTTCATCAGATCAAAGACGTGCTTGAGACACTAAACGAGGAAATTACGTTTACCTTATTACGTAGTTTGTACGCTCAATTAAGCGCTGGCCAAAAACTTGATTTTGTGGGGGCTCCACTTGAGGGCCTACAAATTTTGGGGGTCTTAGAAACTCGAACGATTGACTTTGACCGTGTACTTTTGGCCGGTGTTAATGAAGGTATTTTGCCCAGCCAAGGCGGGCAACCTTCTTGGATTCCATATGATATCAAAAAAGAATTTGGACTTCCCACCCAAGATGAACAGGACGCCATTTTTACCTACCATTTTTACCGACTCATGTATCGCGCTAGCGAAGTTTATATGCTTTATAACGGTACCACAGATGGCATTCAATTTGGGGAACGCAGCCGTTTTATTCGGCAATGGGCGTATGAACGCCCATTAACTCATACGTGGGAAGAACATATTCAAGAGGCGGTTTTTATTCCACCAGAACATAAAATTAAAACAATACCAAAAACCGCATCAATAGTAAAAAAACTTTACGAGTTAGCTGAAAAGGGGTTTTCGCCTTCTGCACTAAACCTGTTTGTGAAAGACGGATATGCGTTTTACAAACGCTATATTTTGGGTTTGATTGAAGAAGAAGCGCTGGAGGAATCCCTTTCGTATCGTACCTATGGCACATTAGCTCATAATTGTCTGGAAGCACTTTATAAACCCTATATTGGTAAACCCCTCACAGAATCGGATTGCTTAGAGATGATTAGCAACATTGATGAGGTTGCTGGAAAGGCGTTTAAGGCAATATATCTGCATGATATTTCAGGAAAAAATGTGTTGGCGTTGGCATCAATCAAGCGAAACATTACACATCTTATAAACGCTGAAAAAGCTGAAATTCTAAAAGGAAGCGCCATAACAGTATTAGCCCTTGAGGAGAAGTTAGAGACTTCTGTAGCCATATCGGGCATCAATATACCGGTCAATATTCGCGGAACGGTAGACCGCATAGACCGATTCAATGGAAAGATTCGGGTAATAGATTACAAAACAGGAATAGTAGCAAAGCTTGGTATAGTAGACTGGGATGTATTGGCATTAGACCCAGAATGTGGACAAGCGCGCCAATTGTTGCTTTACGCAATGCTTTGGAATAATGCGCATCCAAATCAAAAAGCAAATCAAGCTGGAATTATTTCGTTGAAAGAGCACGATAAAGGAGTTAAGTATGTGGGAGAAAAAACGTCCCCTCGAGTTATAAATAATAACCTAACAGCGGAAATCATGCAACAAGGCGCAAATATGTTGGCAGAAATAATTCAGCAATTATTTAATCCAAAAGCACAATTTAGCGAACCTGAGGCTTAACGACTATAATTACGGACCACGGCTAAGCCATAGCCGATATACGCTACAGACTGCAAACAAATGCCAAGTGTAATAAGGGGCATAATAGAAGGCAATATCTCCATGACCTTCGCCACACTTTCTAGCTCTTCGTCGCTTAAATCCTCGTAGTTGGGTTGTTGTTCCATCGCCGCTTGAATGATTTCTGCATCCGCAATCATAAGTCCAATAGAAGCAAAGACAAATAACAGCCCTGTGAGAGCCAAAAGACCACCAAGTAAGACTACTGCATAGGCTGCTATACCTTCTATTTGGCTTACGGGCTGTGCTTGTTTTAGCTTTTGATATGTAGCCCAAAACCACACGGGAACAATCCCCCAAAACCCTCCTGCTAAAACAGACCCAGAACTAAAAACGAGTAGAAATAGAATTGTAGCTAAAACAAATCCAGTAAAAAACGAATATTTAGTGAATCGCGACATAAGCACTGCTTTGTGCGAAGATATAAATACTTTATTTGTGTATTACAAAAGTGGGATATTACTTACTTTTGCCATGAAAAAGGTCCTATAGCTCAGTTGGTTAGAGTAGCTGACTCATAATCAGTTGGTCCCTGGTTCGAGCCCAGGTGGGACCACCCAAGAGAAACCCTAA
>CBFICG010000031.1:0-13647 GCA_965661025.1 Flavobacteriaceae bacterium
AAGTTAAAACACCTTGAAGTATTGAATTTATACGGAACCAAAATCACAGATAAAAGTTTGCAATTACTGCAAAATCTTGTTGGTTTAAAACGCGTTTATCTTTGGAACACCAAAACCTCAGCCGAAGGAATCAAAAACCTAAAATCCTTGCGCAGCGATATCAAAGTGATAGGAGCTTCTTCTTAGAAGAATACATTAAAATATTTATTGTAAATTTATGAATTGATTAACTTAAATCACAATTATTATGACCCGTGTGGACTGGGTTTTATAATATAGTCGCGGGTGGAGAGAACGCACCCGGATCAATCGTTACAATAAGTTTAACGTCAAAAACTCATAGTTATGGACGATAGAATTATGGTAGCATTAGCTCACAACCAAGGTCACGCTGCGGCAATGCTTGCAGAAGACAAAAAATAAACCCAAGTTTATTTTATTCAAAACGGCTTTTCGGAGCCGTTTTTTAATTTAAAGGTTTTATGCGATATATCCCCTCATACTCTACAGCAATATGAATATAGCCATAAGGGCCGATAATAACATCGCGAACTCTACCAATACCATCCGCGATTTTTTCACGCGCTACTACCTTATTGTTGCGAATTGTAAGTCGTTCTAAATATGTTTTTTTTAATGAGCCAACCAGTAAATCGCCTTTCCAATCTGGATATTTTGTTCCTGTTACAAACGCCATTCCAGAAGTCGCAATTGATGGTACCCAATAGTATAATGGCTGTTCCATTCCGGGGAGGGAACGATCTTTTGTAATACTAGTACCCGAGTAATTTTTACCATACGTGATTTTAGGCCAGCCGTAATTTTTTCCAGCTTCTATGATATTGATTTCATCCCCGCCTCGAGGTCCGTGTTCGTGCTCCCAAATAGCCCCTGTTTCTGGGTGTACAGTTAGTCCCTGCGGATTTCGATGTCCATAGGAGTAAATCGCTTTTTTTGCTCCGTCAATACCAACAAAAGGGTTGTCTTCTGGAATACTTCCGTCATCGTTGAGGCGGTAAATTTTGCCATTGTCACGCGTGATGTCTTGTGGGTTTACATCGCGCTCGCCGCGATCTCCCACAGAAAAGTACAAATATCCGTTATTGTCAAACACAATTCTTGAACCAAAATGCTGTCCTTTTTTGGTATTGGGTTCAGCTTTGTACAGAAGTTTTACGTTTTTAAGTGCATTTCCTAACAGCGTTGCTGAATAAATTCCAGTGTTACCACCAGTGGCATCTTGATTGGGAGTTGCCATAGCAAAATAAATACGATTATTTTGTTCAAAGTTGGGATGTATTGCTAAGCCCATCAACCCTCCCTGCCCACGAACATAGGTAGTGGGAAGTCCCGAAATTTCTTTCTTTTTGCCATACTGAAAACGAATGAGCTTTCCCTCTTTTTCAGAGTAAAGCAAACTGCCATTGGGTAAAAAAACCATACCCCACGGAATTTCTACATCAGGGACTACAAGCTCTTTAGTGTAGCTTTTAGCATCAGGTGTTTTTATAGGCGGAGTATCTTCTATTTGTGCACATGAAAACTGTGCAAAAACTATGAGTAATAAAAGGTGCGGAACCACTTTTTTCATCAGAACCAAATTTTGTCTAATATACCCAAAATTAGAACGATACCACAATGCGTAAGAATGCTTGTCGTGTGGCAGCAGGTTCGTAAAATCTTCCGCCAAAAGCATTAATACGGATGTTGTCAAAATAAAGCGCATCAGCTAAGTTATTCACTCCAATAATCAGCTCTGAATGGTTCCATTTACGTTTTACAGACACATCTGCTGTCCAAAAATGTGGCACCTGCACTGTGTTTTCATTGTCTGCAAAGCGCGCCCCAACATACCTTGTGTTTAGCGCTAGTGTGCTTTTGCCAAATTGTTGTTGCAATCTGGTAGCAAATTGATACTTTGGCACGTTTGGAAGTTCTTTTTTTGCTTCGGTTAGATAGTATCCGTTACTATATGAAAATCCTAAATTCCCAGAAGAAGCAAACTGCCAATTTCCCTCCAGTTCAATTCCTTTTCTTACAGTGCGTCCTATGTTTTCATAAAAACTTTGCCCTGGAAAGGCCTCCAACTCAAACGGTAAAATCTCGTTTTTTGTTTTGGTATAGAACAATGTCAAGGAGGCATCAAACGTCATTTTTCGTAATATAATGCCAAGCTCCATTTCTGTTGACTTTTGGGGCTCAAGTGCATTATTAAAACCTGTTTTTCCAGAAGGATTTGCCGACAACTCATTAAGTGATGGTGTTTCAAAGCCCGTACTCCATCGTAAATAACTGCTAAGCACCGGATTTAATTTTCGGTGCAGTGCTACTGATGGAGAAACCGCTGCTAGATTCTTTTTCCCATTGTTTGCAGCCAAAAAGTCAGTCAAGGTGATCCGATGCACATCTGCCCGAAGGGCAGTTCGAAAACGCCAATTCAAATGTCTAAACTCCGAAATACCATATGCGCTAAAACTGTAAAAGCGTTCGTTTTGTTGTAGTGTTTTTGCTCCCATAACGCCTTTATTGTTCGTAAAGCGTATCCGCACATCGTGTTGAGCGGCACTTTCAATACCATACTGCCAAAGCCATTTATTTTTACTGCCAGAAGTTTGCGCTCCCAATCCAAAATAATCGCGTCCTAAATCGATTTGACCACCATATGCAAATGGCAATAGCGCATCTAATTGCCTGCGCGTGTAGAAGGCGTAGAAAAGCCAATTTTCAGCCTCCAATCGTGTATTGAGTTGATGCTGAGACACCCTTTCGCTAGCGGCATAAATAAGATTCGCTTCGCGAGCTTGTCTACGATTTTCATTGACCTGAGTAAGCATAAGCCCTCCTGCATCCTGTGCATATGGGCTATTGAAAAAAGAATAATCGATTTTTATGATACTATTGTTTTTTAAATCAATTTCATCAGAAAAAGAAACAACAGTATTTTCATACCCACTCCACTTCCTGTAGCCTTCTTGTTTTTGATGGGAAACTATCGCACGAAATCGGTTTTTTTCTTCTGCTTTGCTCCATGTTGCTACCAAAGATTGCGATTCAAAATCACCTAATGTTAAGGATATGGTAGTTTCTGAAATAATAGGCGCACTCTGCAATGAAATTACACCGCCTGAGGCGTTTCCATACAAACCGCTAGAAAGTCCGCGAAGCACTTCAATAGTCCCTATTTGAGCTAGTGGAATATGATCCAACTGCGTTTGTCCGTCTGGTGTAGTAATGGGAATGCCATCCAACAAAACTTTGATGCCACGAATACCAAAAGTGGCACGTGCACCAAACCCACGAATGGCGATACGCGTGTCTTGGGTAAAGTTTTGCTGACTACTGACAAACAAACTGGGAATTTGTTGTAGCAGTTCACCTACTTCATGGGTAATGTTTAGGTTTAAACTGTCTGATATAATTGTAGCGCTAAGCGGTTGAATATCACTTTTTAATCGTTGTGCACGCAATACCACTTCGTCTAATTGTTGTATTTGCCCTTGCGCTAGGAATCCAAAAAGGAACAAAAAAACGAGAAGTCGATACATTACATATATAAATCAATCAATCCAGCAGGAGTACTTACGTGAAGTGTTTTTGCGTTTCTGTCTACCTTTAGAATAATATCGTCTACAATTGGGATCAGCGCTTTTTTTCCATTAATATCTACTTCCAAAGTGGCTTGTGCTGTTTGTTCATTTACTCCTGAAATATAACCAAGTACACCTAAGGTTTTATCTTCAACCAAAAACCCAATAATTTCGTGGTAATAAAACTTATTTCCTGAAAGTGTAGGGAGTTCCGATAATGGCAAATAGGCTTTTGCTTTTAGAAGCATATTTGCATCTTCTTCAGATGTTACATCTTCAAGTTTAATGCGCAACAAACCGGGCTTGTGCATGCTGCTCTTGACAACAAAATAGGGAATGATAGTATTATCTAACCCTAAAAATAAAGTATGAATGGATTGATACTGCTCAGGTTCGTCTGTATCAAGTTTGAGTAAAACCTCTCCTTTAAAACTGTATTTACTGACGACTGTGCCTACAAAAAAGCAGTCCTCAATACGCATAGGTTATTCAGCAGCTTTTGCTGGATTTTTGTCATCGGTAGCTTCTTCACTAGGTGTTTCCGATGCATTTTCTTCTACGGTCTCTTCGGTAGGTGCTTCTTCTGAAACAACTTCCTCTACCGGAGCTTCAGCTGCTTCTTCACTAGATGCCTCCGATACGTTTTCTTCTACGGCCTCTTCCGTTGGAGCTTCTTCTGAAACAACTTCTTCTACAGGAGCTTCAGCTGCTGCTTCCGCTGCCGCTGCTTCTGCCGCTACTGCTTCCGCATCTGCTTTTCGTTTCTCGTTAAGTTCTTTTTCAGCAGCAAGAGCTTTTGCCTTTTCGTCGGCTTTAGCTTTTGCCACTTTATCTTTTGCCACCTCTTGTCGCGACACTTTATCAGCTACCCAAGCTGCAAACTTAGCTTCTACTTCTTCCTCCGAATGGGCTCCCTTGCGAACACCATTCACCAAGTGATTTTTGAGTAATGCCCCTGTTTCGGATAGTAAATTTCTTGCGGTGTCTGTAGGTTGAGCTCCATTTTGAAGCCAATCTACAGCACGATCTACTTTAATATCAATGGTTGCTGGATTGGTGTTAGGATTGTATGTTCCTATTTTTTCAAGGTAGCGACCATCTCGTTTAGCGCGTGAGTCTGCTGCTACTACCCAATAAAAGGGATTTCCTTTTTTACCGTGTCGTTGAAGTCGAATTTTTACTGGCATATCAAATTAAATTTTGGGGTGCGAAACCCGTGTTATTAATGCGTGGCAAAGCTACACTATTTTTTGTTTTTACCAAACGTTAATAACTTCGTGTTTTTGTGCGTCAAATATCGGCTATAACTTCGCTAAATTAGTAGGCAAATCTAGTGGCATGTTTTTAATCTTTGATACAGAAACTACGGGTCTACCCAAACGTTGGGATGCACCCATTTCGGATTCAGAAAACTGGCCGCGTTGTATTCAAGTGGCTTGGCAGCTTCACGATGCCTATGGAAAGCTTATAGCACACAATAATTTTATTATTGCCCCTGATGGTTTTGATATTCCTTTTGAATCTGAACAAATTCACGGTATTAGTACGGCATTGGCAAATAAACAAGGTAAACCACTACACGAGGTGCTTTTAGCATTTGAAGATGTACTTTCAAAAGCGCATTATGTGGTTGGGCATAATGTGGGGTTTGATGTCAATATTATGGGTGCAGAATTGCACCGGCTGCAACGCAATACATCCATTACCACACTTCCTGTTTTAGACACGTGCACCGAAAATTCAGCAACATTATGCCAACTTCCTGGCGGCAGAGGAGGTAAATTTAAACTCCCTACCTTAACAGAATTATACAAACACCTATTTAATGAAAGCTTTGAGGAAGCACATAATGCTACCGCAGATGTTGAAGCCACGGCTCGTGTGTTTTTGGAACTTTTACGGCAAAACAAGTTTGTGTATGACAACTTAAATGATTCTGCTGCTGTAGTAGCACGAATTACAGCATCTTATCCCGATAAAGTACCTCTTTTTGGGTTAACGCATCAAAACCTAAAATCGGCATCGGCAAAACTTGTCAAGCAAGAACAACCGCCAATCCAAACGGACATACCATCCACAAAAACCGCTTCGGATTTGCCTTTTGCACATCTGCACACCTTGTCACAATTTTCAGTATTACAATCTACTATTCGGGTTAAAGAACTAGCCGAAACAGCCGACAAATTCGACATGCCGGCAGTAGCCCTAACCGATTTAGGTAACCTTATGGGAGCGTTTCATTTCGTAAAAGCGGTCAAGCATGTAAATGCTCAGAGGGCAGAAGACGATCAAAGACCCCCGCTAAAAGCCATTGTTGGGATTACGCTTAACGTTTGTGAAGAACATCAAGATCGAACTCGTAGAGATGATGGCTATCAAGTGGTGTTTTTAGCGAAAAATAAAGCGGGATATCAAAATCTATCCAAATTATCTTCTTTGGCATACACCCAAGGGTTTTATTATGTGCCCCGAGTAGACAAAAATTTGATTCAACAGTATAAAAAAGACATTATTGTCCTAACAGGGAATGTAGACGGAGAGGTCCCTGCTAAGTTGCTGAATGTTGGTGAAAAGCAAGCCGAAGAAGCCCTTTTGTGGTGGAAAGAACAATTTAGTGATGACTTGTATATCGAGGTTATGCGTCATGGTCAAAACGATGAAGACCGGATTAATCCAGTGCTGGTACAATTTTCAAAAAGGCATGATATCAATTTGGTTGCTACCAACTCAGCATTTTATTTAAAACAAGAGGAGGCTAATGCACACGATATTTTACTGTGCGTAAAAGACGGGGAAAAACAAGCTACACCCATTGGAAGAGGTCGTGGATACCGTTATGGTTTGCCTAATCAAGAATACTACTTCAAAACAACTAAGCAGATGCAGGAAATATTTGCCGATTTGCCACAGGCCTTGGAAAGTATTTCAGAAATAATGAATAAGGTTACGCCTTTTGATTTAGCGCGTGAGGTTTTACTTCCCAAATTTGATATTCCTGTTCAATTTGTTTCTCAAGAAGATGCTGTAGATGGTGGAAAACGCGGTGAAAATGCTTATTTACGTCAACTTACATACGATGGTGCAAAGGAACGCTATACCAATCTAAATGAAGAACTCAAAGAACGCATTGATTTTGAACTCGAGGTCATCGAAAACACGGGTTATCCAGGGTATTTTTTGATTGTTCAAGATTTTATTGCTGCTGCACGTGAGATGGGTGTATCAGTAGGTCCAGGACGTGGTTCGGCGGCAGGGTCGGTCGTTGCATATTGCCTTAAAATCACTAACATAGACCCCATAAAATACGACTTACTTTTTGAGCGTTTTCTTAATCCAGACCGTGTAAGTTTGCCCGATATCGATATTGATTTTGATGATGAAGGGCGCTCCAAAGTAATGGATTATGTGATTGAAAAATACGGAGCAAATCAAGTTGCACAAATTGTTACCTATGGGACTATGGCAGCAAAATCTAGTATTCGTGATACGGCCCGAGTGTTGGATTTATCCTTAAGTGATGCTGATAGAGTAGCCAAGCTTGTTCCAAATATGAAATTGAAAAAGATTTTCAATCTGGATGATAAATCATTAAAAGAAAATTTACGTTCCGACGAATTTGCACGTGTGCTTCAACTAAAAACCATTGCCGAGGGCAATGATCTTGAGGCAGAAACATTAAAACAGGCACAGGTTCTTGAAGGCTCGTTGCGCAACACTGGGATTCACGCATGTGGCGTTATCATTACGCCTGACGACATTACCGAATTTGTTCCCATTGCCACGGCCAAGGACTCAGACCTGTATGTTACTCAATTTGACAACGCTGTGGTAGAAGACGCCGGGCTGTTGAAAATGGATTTCTTGGGACTTAAAACCCTAACGCTCATCAAGGATACGGTAAAACTTGTAAAATACCGCCACAATATTGACTTAAATCCAGATGCTTTTCCATTGGACGACGCTCCTACTTATGAGTTGTTTCAACGTGGTGAAACAGTTGGTATTTTTCAGTACGAAAGTGCAGGCATGCAAAAATACCTTCGAGACCTAAAGCCTAATGTTTTTGAAGATTTAATTGCGATGAATGCGCTATACCGTCCAGGGCCACTTGAATATATTCCAAGTTTTGTACGACGAAAAAACGGGCAAGAAGAAATCACTTACGATTTGCCTGCTATGGAGCAATACCTCAAGCAAACATATGGCATTACAGTATATCAAGAACAAGTGATGTTACTGTCACAATCGTTGGCGGGATTTAGCAAAGGCCAAGCGGACGTATTGCGCAAAGCCATGGGGAAAAAGATTTTTGCACTGCTAGAACAATTAAAACCACAATTTTTAAATGGTGGTGAGGAGCGTGGGCATCCAAGGGAAACCCTAGAAAAAATATGGAAAGACTGGGAAGCGTTTGCTTCTTATGCATTTAACAAATCGCATTCTACTTGTTATGCGTGGGTAGCATATCAAACCGCATACTTAAAGGCAAATTACCCCGCTGAATATATGGCTGCAGTCCTTTCCAATAACATGAATGATATCAAACAAGTGAGCTTTTTCATGGAGGAATGTCGTCGTATGGGCATTTCTGTGTTGGGCCCAGATGCAAACGAATCGTTCTATAAATTTACGGTAAACGAACAAGGTGCCATACGGTTTGGTATGGGCGCAGTGAAAGGGGTAGGGCATGCTGCGGTCAAAACTATTGTAGAGAATCGTAGGGAAAAGCCCTATACCTCTATTTTTGATTTGACACAACGTATCGACTTGCGCGCAGCGAACAAAAAATCCTTTGAAAGTTTGATTTTGGCAGGGGGTTTTGATTCCTTGTCATCTGCTCATCGAGCGCAATATTTTCATCATAATGGCGATGGAGTTAGTTTTGTAGAAAAGGCATTGCGCTATGGTGCACAGCATCAAGAAAACGAACAATCAGCACAGGTGAGTTTATTTGGAGCAGATTCAGCTGCAAGTATCCCCACGCCAACGCTTCCTGATTGCGAACCTTGGGACGCATTGCATACCCTAAAGCAAGAAAAAGAAGTAGTTGGAATTTATCTTTCAGGACACCCCTTAGACGATTTTGCACCTGCTATGAAACATTTTTGTAATGCTAAAGTGGGGTTATTCAACGACCTTGAGCCGTTAGTCAATAAAGAAGTTAGTTTTGGCGGTATGGTCGGTGAAGTGCAACACCGTGTATCCAAAAACGGTAAGGGCTGGGCGATATTTTCCCTTGAAGATTTTGAAGAATCGTATGAGTTTAAAATTTTTGGAGAGGAGTATTTGAAATATCGTCACTTTTTGGTTTCAGATAGCTTTATCCATGTAAAAGCCCTTATTCGGGAAGGCTGGCTGAATAGAGAAACAGGGAAGCGAGGGGAGCCCAGATTACAATTTAATGCATTTCAACAGCTACAAGATACATTAGCTACCTATACCAAAAAAATCACATTGCAGCTGGATACCGGCCATTTAGATGAACCTTTGCTAAAGTTTTTGGAAAAGTTGTTTAAAGAAAATAAAGGGGATCATAAGCTTGATATGACGTTTTATGAAACCCAGAACAAATTAAAATTGACTACCGCAAGCCGAAAAGTAAAGGTCAATGTAGACGAGTCTCTTTTAGCAGCATTAGACGAATATCCAGTGGCGTATAAGCTAAATTAGCATACAGTTTCATCAAGATTATTTGTGTTAAAAAAAAACTAGCTACAGCGTGGATAGGCTCGAAGTAAGTAGTTGTTGTAGAAAATT
Source organism: Flavobacteriaceae bacterium (assembly GCA_965661025.1). GTDB lineage: Bacteria > Bacteroidota > Bacteroidia > Flavobacteriales > Flavobacteriaceae > UBA7446. The sequence continues at coordinate 9,345 of CBFICG010000031.1, forward strand.
CAAACGGAAAATGAATCAGGCCTACGTATCAAAAAACCAAATGTATGGATAGCAATTGCTGATGCTGTGATATCCATTTTTGAAAAAAAAGGTAGTACATTTGACTACCTAAAATTAGAATGATATGGCGTTAGAAATTACAGATGCTACCTTTGACGAAGTTGTATTAAAGTCCACTCAACCTGTGTTGGTTGATTTTTGGGCAGAGTGGTGTGGTCCTTGCCGCATGGTTGGTCCCATTATTGACGAGCTCAGCCAAGATTACGACGGCAAAGCCGTTGTTGGAAAAGTTGATGTGGACAACAACCAAGAGTTTGCTGCCAAATACGGAGTAAGAAATATCCCAACAGTGTTGCTTTTTAAAAACGGAGAGTTGGTAGATCGCAAGGTTGGTGTATCGCCAAAAGCGGTATACGCTGCTGCGATAGAAGAACAACTTTAATCAAAATATTTTTTGCGTTTGTGTATCCGAAAATGCGGTGTATATTTGCACGCACCTAACGCAAACGGTCTGGTAGTTCAGCTGGTTAGAATACATGCCTGTCACGCATGGGGTCGCGGGTTCGAGTCCCGTCCAGACCGCTAAGTACATCAAGTGCTTTTGACATCAACGCGTTGTGTTGCTTACAAACAGCTGTTTGTAAGAGGTTCGTAGGAGAACCCATGAGAAGCTTTCCTGAATTGGAGGGCTTTTTTGCTATATGTACGTTATTTTTAATAAAAGTTTATCGATGGGTTATCTGTCATCAGTTCTTAAACTACGTTGTACAAAATGTAGGACCGGGAAAATGTTTCAATACAAACCGTATCGTTTTAAAGGAGTGAGTTCGCTTTATAAAAATTGCCCTCATTGTGGAACGTCCTACCAATTAGAGCCTTCTTTTTTTTATGGTTCTATGTACGTTTCCTATGCATTGGGTGTGGCTTTGGCTGTAGCGGTATATGTTCTTCTATTGATTTTCGGACTTGGTAAAAACGCCATGACTTCGTTTATTGTCATTGCAGTAACAATTATTTTTTCTTCTCCTTATATCTATCAGCTTTCAAAAGTGATATGGGCGAGCTTCTTTATAAAATATGACCCCAAAAAAGCTGCAAAATTTAAGTAATATGCTGTTGTTCGAACTCAAATAACCTAAGATGGAAAAAGGAGGCAGATGCTAAAATGTGATCAAAAATATCCGCAGAAATCATCTCGTGATTTTTCCACACTTTATCCGATGTAAAGGCATACACTTCTAGTGGTATGCCACTTGGTGTAGGTGCAAGTTGCCTACACATTACAGTTAGGTTTTTATTAATATTTGGATGTTGCTCCAAATAAGTCTCAATATATGACCGGAACAACCCGATATTAGTGAGATTCCTCCCATTTAAGGGAATAGAAGTATCCGTTTTAAGAGATTTATTGTAGGCTGCAATCGCTGCTTTTTTCTCTTTCACTACTGTTTTAAAGCGATCCAATTGGGTGATTTTATTCAATTCTTCATCGCTTAAAAAGCGTACTGAAGATGCACGAATATACAGCGGACGTTTAATACGCCTACCTTCTGACTCGCTCATACCGCGCCAGTTTTTTATGGAACTTGACAGCAATTTATAGGTTGGAACGGTAGTAATTGTGTTGTCGAAATTTTGAACTTTAATTGTTGAAAGATTGATTTCTATCACAGTGCCGTCGGCACCATAAGATTCCATAGTAATCCAGTCACCAATTCGTACCAGGTCGTTTGCGGCGATTTGAATGCTGGCGACAAAGCCTAAAATAGTGTCCTTAAAAACCAGTAGAATAACTGCCGATAATGCACCAAGCCCTGTGAAAAAATACACCAAATCTTTTCCAGAAAGAATAGAAAAAGCCAACAATAATCCAATTCCCCATAAAAATATCATAACAACTTGAATGTAACTTTCTATGGGTTTGTCTTTGAACTGCGGACGGTTTTGTAATTCTTGTTTCAGCGTGCGCAACAAGCTGCGAATAGTTATTATGGCAACAAAAACGGCATAAACATCCATAAAGGCATGGAGCCAATTTTCGACCTTAGTGTTCCCATTTGCCCAAAATCCAACTAATGCACTTAGGAAAAAATAAGGTATAAAACGGGATATGTTTTTTGGAAATTTATTTTCTATTAAGGTATCGTCTATCGTTGTTTTTGTAGCGGATGCAATGCGATGAAAAATACTAACAAGCGTAAAACGTCCAATCACACGTAAGAGCCAAGCAGTTGTCAATAGAATTAAGGAAAGAAGGGCAAAATCTGCCCACCACGCCAATGTTGCAGACCAACCAAGCTCCGTTAAGAAGTCGTAAAGTATATGCATAAAGCGAAATTAGTTAATTCTCGCAGACAAACACTATATTTAACTGTCCAAAAAAACACCCGCACCTAAAAAAGTGCGGGCATCAAAACAATAACCAATAAAAATGTTACGACATTACATTTAAAATGAATCACGAATCGTGCCAAAGTGGTAGTTTATCAAAATTTTACACGATTTTTCTTTTTGTTTTTTTTATTGGGACAAAGAATGTGGCGCAAAACACAAGTCATTCGCCACACAAATTATGCGGGATAGAATCGATATAATTAATTATTACAACGACAAAAAGCTAAAGTTTAGCATCGAAGATTTATACCACAATGACGGAAGTGCTGCCGGCACAAAAGACGTACTGTATATTCCGTTAGACCTTAAAACACGTCATTAACAAGGGTGTCATACTGTAAACATGTTGTATAACCTTTGTTGCTAAAATACGTTGGCGTAGTGTCATTACCACAGGCCAAAACAAAATCACCACCCCAAGCACCTAGGCTTTTTATTGCGCCATCAAAATCAGCAAAAAGACGTTTTTGTACAGGAATATCACCAATGAGGGCTGCTATAATTTCTTCGTGTTGTAATATTAATTCTTGAAAATTAGAGCGTTTGGTTTCCTGCAAAAACCGTGTAGTTAACCTATCTATTTTTATAATTATAGATGGGGTTAGTTTTGTTCTATCAAATGCTGCCACTGCTTTTTGGCTGTCTTGCTTTTGGTTTAGATGTACAAAAAACAAATGTGTTTTGCACTCAGGAGAGAAATTTACTGCAGTAATTTTAGGTCGTTGTAGATTTGATCGCGTATAAACCAACGCACTTTTTGCCGTAGCACACGCAATATCATAACCACTACCGCCAAAAACGCGCTGTTGTAATACATATGGATTCACCTTTGCCCACTGTGCCATAAGAGAAATCAGCGTTGAGGAACTTCCTAGCCCCCATGAGCGATCAAAATCGAGTACAGTTGTAAACGAAAAACCTGTTGTCTTAGCCCAACAGTTTGGATTTAGAGATTGAATGGCTAAAAACAATTGTTGTAATCTGTTGCCAATGTCATCAGAACGCTTAGGAGCAAATGAAATAATGTCAAACGTATTGGCATACCAAATCATTCCATTACAATCCACCCCTTTCCATTGGATTGTATTTCCTGTTTCAATAACCTCTAAAGACTGCCCCAGTTTGGTGGGCACTGCCAAGGCGGAGGCGCCCCCCAACACCGCGTATTCGGCGGTGAGTAATAATTTCCCATGCGCAAAAAACCTCATTTGGAACGAAGTTTATCAAGCAGTTCTCCCACGGCGTGGTGCGAAACGGTGTGCTTTTTAAAGTGTTCTACAACCGTGTCTTTTTCGGCTGGAGTAGCGTTAAATTGATTTAAGATGTTTAGTAAATGCATCTTCATATGTCCTTGTTGAATGCCTGTAGTGACTAAGCTTTTTAGGGCTGCAAAATTTTGCGATAGCCCTGCTACAGCAATAATTTCCATCAATTCATTGGCATTAGGAAACGCCATCAATTCATGACACCATTGCACCATGGGATGCAGTTTTGTAAGTCCACCTACGGTGCCGATAGCTAATGGGAGTGTCAACGAATAGTGAAATATACCCTCATTAATTTTGGCTTTAGACAAACTGCGGTATTGCCCGCTACTAGCAGCATAGGCATGTACGCCTGCAGCAACTGCCCTAAAATCGTTTCCGCTTGCAATCACTACCGCATCAATACCATTCATGATGCCTTTGTTGTGCGTTACCGCACGGTAAGGTTCTATTTCGGCAATTCGAACGGCTTGTACCATTTTTTCTGCAAATTGTTTACTCTCAGCTTCATCTGGTAGCAATTCCGTTACTGGACACGATACGGAAGCTTCGACCAAGCAGTTTGGCACATGGTTAGATAAAATGCTCATCACTACTTCTATGGCCTTTTCATTTTCCGAAAAATCAGCGTATTGCCCTGCTAA
>CBFICG010000032.1:0-13550 GCA_965661025.1 Flavobacteriaceae bacterium
CAATGATCTTCCCCTGAGCTGAGGCCTGCTGTACGTGATTACTACCGCCTTGTCGCTAATACGATATTTTACAGGAAAAGAAGCTTTGTCCATGGGACTTTTGTCTAAGCCCCTAAAGTTTTGTGCGCTAGCAAAACCTAGAGAAAACAACATAAAAACTAGAACTATTTTTTTCATGACTAAAAAATTTAAGGATGTATTTAATTGTAAACCTCGCACAAATTAAGAGCAATTGCAAATAAATTATGGGCTATGGCAAAGAATTTAACACAAATGTATAATTCATTAGGCTTTATGTTTTTATTGTAAACAAAAGACAAAAAAATCCACTTAATTTATTTTCTATTCATTAAATCATTGTTTTTACGAACTGAAATTAGCTTACATGAAATTTAGAATCATATCACTCGTTTACGCATTCACTATAGCTATAATAAGCGTTAGTTTATATGATATATACACAAAATCAACGCATATAACAGAGGAGTATCATAGGTCTCCAAAAAAAGTAAAATGGGAAAAGTTATTTAACGGTAAAAATTTTGACGGATGGAGAAGTATCGCAACGGACAAACCTCCTATTCGCGGCTGGAAAATAGAAAATGGTGAACTCATCGTTAATTTTTCAGGTGGCGGTGAATCCAAAAATGGAGGAGCACTCATTACCAGAAAAAAATATGCTGACTTTGTCCTAAAGTGGGAGTGGAAAATGATAACAAAAGGAGGCAATAGCGGAGTTAAATATTATGTAACTACATCTAGTAAAAACAATAAAATGCATGCCATAGGGTTGGAATATCAGCTTTTAGATGATGAATTTCATCCATGGATGCTCAGGGGAAAAATGAAACCAGGGGATTATTACACCTTGGGTGCGGTTTATAATTTGTATGCGCCTGGAATAGACAAGAAAGTAAAACCCCTTGGAACGTGGAACACCTCAAAAATTGTTTGTAAAAAAGGCATGGTCGAACATTGGTTAAACGGAAAAAAAATCTTGCAGTTTAATAGGTTTAGCGAAGATTTTGATCGCCGTGTTGCGAAGAGTAAATTTAAAAACATTAAAGATTTTGGAAAGCATATTTCGGGTCATATTGTATTACAAGACCATGGCGACAACGTACATTTTAGGAACATCATGATTAAGGAGTATTAAATTTTTTTAGATGAATAGAAGAAACTTTACAAAACTGACTGCAACGGCAGCTTTAGGAACAACCACTGCCCCAATGTTATGGGGCAATAGCCATAAATGGAAAGGAGCCAACGACAGAATCAACATGGCAGTTATTGGAATAGGTGGCATGGGTAAAAATCACATAAGAGCGTATCAAAATGTTAAAAATGTCAGTGTGGCTGCATTATGTGATATTGATGAAAACTTTTTTGAACCTCGCATAAAAACCTTTTTCACCGATAAGGGTCTTACACGACCAAAAACATATGTAGATATGCGGAATTTATTCGATGATAAAGATATAGATGCAGTATCAATTGTTACGCCAAATCACTGGCATGCCTTGGCCGCCATTTGGGCTATTCAGGCAGGTAAGCATGTTAGCGTGGAAAAACCTTGTTGTCATAATATTTATGAAGGGATGAAGCTTATTGAAGCTGCCAAAAAGTATGATGTGATTGTACAGGACGGCGCAGAACAACGAAGTAACCCATGCGCTATCAGTATGGCAGACTACCTCCATTCTGGCCAATTGGGAGAGGTGTATATGGCTAAAGGAATGTGCTACAAAAGAAGGGAGTCTATTGGTAAAACTCCAGATGCCCCAATACCTGCTGGGGTTAATTACGATTTATGGATTGGACCTGCACCAGAGAAACCCTTTAGTCGAAACAGATTTCATTACAATTGGCATTGGCAATGGGACTATGGAAATGGCGATATGGGAAATCAAGGCGTTCACGAAATCGATATTGCACGCTGGGGCTTAGGCGTAAAGCTTCCAACAAAAATTTCTGCCATTGGCGGTCATTTTATGTTTAATGATGATCAAGAAACCCCAAATACGTTATTGGCGAATTTTGAATTTGACAATCCACAAGGAGCAAATGCCAAAAAGAAGATTTTACAGTTTGAGACGCGCCATTGGATTTCAAATCGAGAGGGGATGATTGAAAATGCCAAAGAAGTAAACAACTCATACAAAACAAATAACAAAAACAATATTGGAAATCTCTTTTATGGTTCCAAAGGATATATGGAAAAAAATGTGAACCAGTGGAAAGCTTACAGTGAAGTAGATAGTCCAGCCGTGGCTTCTGGAGAGGGAATTAAAAACCATTACAAAAACTTTTGTGATGCCATCAGGGCAAATGACCAATCGCTGGCAAAAGCAGATATAGAGGAAGGGTTTTATTCTTGTGCTTTAATCCATTTAGGAAATATTTCCTACAGATTAGGCAGGTCTTTGGAATTTGATCCTGAAACCATGCGCTTTAAAAATGATACCGAAGCTAATGCGATGTTGACTAGAGCGTATAGAGCACCTTTTATTGTTCCTGATAAGGTATAAACTCATCAAAAAACCAAATCAAAAAATGATAAAAAACGTATACACATTAGTAGTAATGTGCTGTGTTGCATTAACTGTTTCAGCGCAAAATCAACCTAATATTCTTTGGATTGTCACAGATGATCACAGAGCTGATGCTATAGCATCTTACAATATGGCTACCACTGGGAAAGCCGAAAGTGCATTAGGTTATGTATCATCTCCAAATATTGATAAACTTGTCAAAGAGGGCGTAATTTTTGTAAATGCCTTTACGAATTCTCCTGCATGTGGCCCTTCCAGAGGGGCTATGGCCAGCGGGAGATATCCTTTTAGAACAGGTCATTTTGAATTTCAACTAACACACCAAAACCCTGATTTTGTTCAACCAACATTTTCTCAAACCTTACAAAAAGCGGGATATACTACCGCAGCTTTTGGAAAAGAAGATGCCTATATATTTAAATGGGGACCCGGACAAGGATTTCATGACGCAGGGCACTATAATTACAAGGTTCACTTTAAGCATGATTTACAAAAAAATGGTGTTGGTGATTTCTGGACCCAACCCGCCTACGAGAAAGGAACATGGAAAAACACCGGAACCAAAGAACACATTCTAAAATCTGATGGAACCTCACACGCATATTATATTAAGAAAAAGGAAGGCAACATAAGCCCCGAAGACATTGCCAAAAAACGAGCTTTTGAACAAGAATTTGAAATCCTAAGATCATATACCAGAAACAATAAGAATTTAATTATTGGCGGTGAAAATCCATTGCCGGCAGATCAAACCATTGACGCTAAAATTGTTGACGAGCTCAAAATGTATTTAGCAAATTCAAATACCGAATTTAAAACCAATTGGGGAGCAACCCGAAAAGGAGCAAATCCAACTAAACCACTGATGATAAACTTAGGGTTTCATTTGCCTCACACCCCTGTTTTGCCGCCAAAAGAATTTAGAGATGTCTTTAAGCAAAAGTCATACGATATACCAGACTTTAACGAAAAAGAGCTTTCGAATCAACCGCCTCAAATACAGCGATTGTTTAAAAACTTGAACTTTTCCAATCTGACCCATGAAGAAAAACAGCAAGCGATTCAAGATTATTATGCTTTTTGTGCTCATGGCGATGCGCTAATTGGGGAAGCAGTAGAAGCATTTAAATCATACTGTAAAAAGAATAATCAAGAGTATTTAATTTTATTTACTGTGGGAGATCATGGTTGGCATTTAGGGGAACAAGGAATTGAGGCAAAATTTGGACCATGGGAAAAATCCAATAAAGGCGCATTAATTTTAGTGTCATCAGATAAAGCAAGAGTCCCAAAAGGGTTGATTCAGCACCAACTTGTAGAATATGTAGATATTGCACCTACCTTTCTCACCACTGCAGGAGTAGATGTCACAGAAGACTCATATAACTATTTAGATGGCTATTCGTTGTATGAGCTTATTGGCAACAAAAAAGAATACCGGGATTATATTGTTGGAGAAATAAATTTAGTTGCTGGCCATCGTGCTTATTTAAGGTCAAAAGATTTTGCATTTTCGATGCGAACTAGACCCCAAAAAAAATTAAATCCAAATGAAAATGTAAAGTGGGCACTTCATTGCCCGGTAGAAAAAGCAGAACTTGTTTTATATGATTTAAGAGTTGATCCGAAAGAACGTCAAAACTTAGCCACAACTAAGAAATACGAAAAGTTAGCCGCTTGGTTTAGAAATAAATTAGGCACTATTGTGTTGGGCGATGGCCGTGTTGAATGTGACTGGACTCAAGCAAATACTTATAACATTAGTAATTTTGCAAAAGGCGCCCATGACGGGAAATTGGATATTCCAAAAAATATTATTCCGTAGTTTTTTTTGCAAGATTTTTGGGTTAAAAAAGTATCTTGACAACTACTTGTTATTAAGGATAATGTTTGAATAATTTACTTTTTTACCACCTTATACACGCGAGATGTATTGTTTGATATATCTGTAGCTTTCAGAATATATGTTGCAGTTGCTAAATACGTCATATCTACAGCATTTCCTGTTAGCTGCATCACTTTGTTTCCAAGGATATCAAATACTTCAATCTCGAAATCTTTGGCTCCCTCAATATGCACTACAGCGTTAGTAGGATTAGGATATATGGCAATGGTATTGGAAAAATCAATTATGGATAATGCTGTGTCCGACCTTGTGTAGCTAAAACCGCCTTTATTTCCCCAAGAGGTCATAACAAAGGAATAATACTCATTTTTTTCCGTGAGTTTCAATACAAGATTTTTATTTAGCCAGCTCCCTTTACTGCTAAATTTTTTACCCCATTGCGAAATAGTTTCGAAATTTAATTGAGAAAGGTCTTCGAAACTGCCTAATGCCAGTTCAATTCCTGATGTTGGTTGATTTCGTGCACTTGTTTGGTCAAAAGCATTATAAATCCCATAACTATTGCCTCTTGTTAGCCAAACATTATCTGAAATTTTATCTTGATTTTCACGAAGAGATGGGTCAGTATTTGCATCTTTTGTAAATGTTATTTGGCCCATTCCAAAAAGAGGCAACATTAAAATTAGTAGTAAAATCTTTTTCATAATAACAAACTTAAACATTGTAATGTTAAGGACAGCTAAAATTCCAAATACAACTGGAAAAAGGGACGTAAATAAAGCAGTATCCGTTTATTTTGCATATAACTTGATAGTGATGGCTTAAATCAAAAAACCCTCACAATGTAAAGGTTATGAAGTGGAAGCTAGGGTAGTGAAATCGAACTTTTTTGGGGAGGATTTTGTTGAAATTAATCTACCAATAAGCTAACCTTTATTTGAATAGTGCTTATAAGTATTATAAATTTACAATAATATCTTACACATATATTTTATTATGTGAGCTGTAATTGTTCTTATATTTGGCCCAAAATAAATTATTAATAAATGTATAGGTTCATTTTGTTGTTAGCTATTGTATGTGGTTATGCTCAATCTCCAACTGAAAATGCCGTTTTAAAAGAAGCTCAGCGAAGAAACATAGTTACTGTTGATCAAGCGCTAAAAACGCTTAAGGAAAATGGCATTTCTGAAAGTCAAGCCAGAATACTTGCTAGAGAAAAGGGCATTAGCTTTGAAGAGTTTCTTAACAATAATTTTTCCAGCACAAATGCATCGCCTAACGCATCAAATACATTGGCCAAAGACCCAGATGTTTCATTATTACTTTTAAATGATTCCATTCCAAATGCCCCAGAGGATAATCCTGTTACTGATTATATTATCAAATCGGATTCAACATATTTTGGATATGATATTTTTGATAAAAACCCTTTTTTAGAAAAAGAATATTTACTTGGAAACATAGATGAAGGGTATCTTGTAGCACCTGGTGATGCCTTGCGCATCATTGTTTTTGGAAACAACACACTTGAATTAGAAGCTGTTGTGGATAGAAATGGGAATATAAATATTTCTAATTACGGTGTATTTTTTGCCGCAGGAAATACATTTAAGACGTTAAAAAAACGTCTCCGCACATATTTGGGGAAGTATTTTAGCGGATTGTTAACCACCCCACAAAATACTTTTTTAGATGTTTCACTTACTCAACTTAAACCAACAAAGGTTGTAGTAATTGGACAAGTAAATGCACCTGGGCCTCAGATTTTAACTACACAGGCAAATCCCTTAGCTGCACTATACGCAGCAGGAGGAGTCAAGACTTCAGGATCTCTTAGAGAGATTCGTGTCTACCGTAATAATAAATTACTCAAGACAGTTGACCTATATGATTATATCGTTTCAGGTTCGCCGGGAAATGATATCACACTAACGAATAACGACATTGTTTTCGTTCCACCGAGAATTTCAAAAGTGTTGTTAAAAGGAGAGGTAAACAAAGAGGCTTTTTATGAATTAAAATACGGAGAAAACTTGCCAGACCTTATTGGTTTTTCTGGGGGTTTACCCGTAAGTGCAGCGCGTGATCGTGTAAATATATTACGAATTGATCCTTCCATTGATGCTTCAGACAACTCTGATAAATCTTTTCTAACAGTTAATTTAAACACGTTCAATAAATCAACTACAGAATTTGATCTTTTTGATGGTGATGAGGTTGAAATCATACCCCTCCTTGATCGTGTTTCCAATCGTGTTACCATACAAGGAAACGTATACAGTCCAGGGGCCTATTCGCTCAAAAAGTATGGTGATTTAAAATCTTTGATTGTCGAGGCTGCTAGGGGAGTAAAAGAGGAGACATACCTTAACAAAGTAGACGTTAGCGGAATGGAACCCTCAGGCGAAAAAACCTTTGCCACATACAATTTATCCGATGTGCTTTCTGGTTCTATTGTTGTTAAATTAATTGATAGGGACGATGTAATCGTTTACGCCAACGAAAAAGTACAAGGAATTCAGTATGTTTATATTTCTGGGTATGGAGTGACAAGTAATCAAAATACAGAAGACGAATTAATTAACTCGATAGGCTCGGAGCTTATGGATAACGACGAACAACTGAATCTTAGTGAGGAATTGGCTATCTCTAGACCCTGGCGTAAAAACATGTCATTATATGATATTGTATTTGAGAATACTGTTTTTGAGGGCAAATCTTTTAGAGAAAATTTATTCGACTCTAGGATAGATGTAAAATCATATGATTATCAGGCTAAGAAGTATACAACTCGTCCATTTAGTTTTAATGACGTATCTACCCTAAAAAATGTTAATCTAAAACCATTCGATTGGGTCATAATTTATGACAAAAATGTAATTGAGAGTATTGAAAATAACATAACAGTTTCTGGATACGTAAATAGTCCTAATTCTTTTCAAATTGAAAAGGATATGTATGTGGAGGATGCTATTTTAATGGCTGGTGGTTTTTCAGATTTAGCGGATCAAAAAACAGTATTTGTAAATAGATCTGAAAACAACCCTGACACGGATATTATATCTTTAAAATATACCATAGAAATTGATTTAGATTATATCAAAGGGTTAAAAGTAGAACCTGATTCTGCTTTTTTATTGAACCCCAAAGATGTAATTACGGTGCGTAAAGACCCTGCAGCGGAAGAATTACAAGTAATATTTGTGGACGGAGAAGTTCGTTACCCAGGCGCATTGGTCCCAGAATTTAATCAGGTTTCTTTAGGCTATATACTACAAGAAGTAGGAGGGCTTACTAATGATGCGCTTCTCGAAAGTTCTTATGCTGTAAGAGATGGTAAAACTATTGCTATAGATTTTAAATCTACTAACAAAAAAACTCCGATTTTTCAAGACGGGGACAGAATTGTAATAGCTAAAAATTATGGTAGCGTTAGCACAGAGGGAGCGTTGGAAAATCCCTCTATATTTAATTGGGAAAAAGGAAGACGCGCCAAGCACTACCTATCAAACTCTGGCGGGAAGCTTACCAAAATTGGCGGAAAAGCATTCTTAGTTTTATCTAATGGGCAAACGAAAAGAGTTGGTCTTTTTCAAAACCCAAAGGTTTTTCCTAACTCAAAAATCGTTGTGAATTATAAAGCTAAAAAGGAAAATAAAGAAGGGAAATTCTTTAATGACTTTAGCAATGTATTGGGTTCAATTACTGGTGTACTTACCACAATATTGCTTGTAGAACGTCTGTAGTATGGAAACAAATTCACCACATAAAGATGCTTTACAAGAAGATAGTTTAGATGTAATCGCATTACTAGCTTCTCTTTGGCAAAGCAGAAAATTTATTGTAAAAACAGTTATTGTTTTTTTTATTATCGGTGTGATGGTTGCTTTAATCACCCCAGTAAAATATAGCGCATCTACTGTTTTTGTACCTCAAATTGGATCTGAAGTTAAAGCTTCAGGAGGGTTGAGTAGTTTGGCCTCACTGGCTGGGATTAACCTCAATTCAGCTTCTCAGGGGGCTGGGGATATCAATCCACTATTGTATCCAAACCTTGCATCAAACATACCATTCAAACTGGCGCTTCTTTCAGAGTCAATTGCCACTTCTGCGGATACTACTCTTACGATTCAATCGCACTTGCTATCTCAGTCAGGCGGAATTAATGTTTTGGGTACGCTAAAAAAATACACGTTTGGACTACCTGGGCTGCTGTTTTCTAAGGACAAAACAGCAAGCAAATGGGTTAACAGTTTGATTGTCCTTACTGAAGATCAAAAAGATTTTGTTGAAACCCTTTCTGGAAAATATGCCGTTAGTATAAATGAAAAAGAAGGATATGTTTCTGTGAGTGCTAACGATAAAGATCCGGTGGCTGCTGCAGAATTCGTTCGTATTGTTACGGCAAACTTACAAGATCAAATAATCCAAAAAAGATTAGAGAAAGTTCAAAATAACCTCGATTTTGCTCAAAATCAATACGATCAAAAGAAACGTGAATTCGAACAAATTCAAGATAGACTAGCGCGTTTTAAAGACCGTAATCAAAACATATCAAATGCTCTTTTTTTAAATGAGTTAGAACGCATTCAAGCAGAGTTTAGCATTGCGCTAAATGTAGTAACAGAGCTGGCGAGTCAAGTGGAGTCTGCCAAACTTCAAGTCAACAAAGACACCCCTATTTTTAGTGTCATCAATCCAGTTACTGTTCCTACAGAACGCGATTCTCCAAAGCGCCCGCTTATAGTACTTATTTGGTTGTTTTTAGGGGTTGTGTTATCTGCTGGATTTGTATTGATTAAAGAACCTGTTAGTGGTATTTTGAAAGAAATCACTACTAAATAATAAATGCCTGTTTTTATCTTTCTACGTGTCTTCTGATAATGAAGGGTTATTTTAAATAGGTAACAAGTAATGTTGGCACAATATTATCTCATGCATTAATTTTTTTAGTTTTCAATTTACATATTGGATTTATCATTAAATTTGTTAAGAAATTAGAGTTGATTGTTAATAAAGTTGTAACTAAGCATATATAAGTTGCTCTATGTCAATTTTAAATTTTTGTGAATTTTAAATAATAAAATAATTGTATTGTTTGTTTTAACATACATTTGAAAAAAAATAAAAATGATAACCCGTATCTTAATTGCTATTGTTGTTTCTATTGTGTTCAAGCAAAATTTAAACGCACAATCACAAGCTATAGATTTTACTCTAAGTACAAATATTATAACAATTGCTGAAAATAATCGGCCCAATATTGATACTTTTGAAGATGTTTCTGTGACGCTATTATCGCAGCCTTCATCTACTGTTACGGTAACATTTAATCCAACAATTTTTGATCAAGTTACTTTTACTCCTACTCAACTTCAATTCAATTCTTCAAACTGGGACACACCTCAAATTGTAAGAATTTCTGCTGTCGATGACGGAGTTGAAGAACAAGCTATTACTGTTTTTGAAGTTAATGTAAAATCTTCTATTACAATTCATGATTCAGGATCTGGAGATGGATCACACGATTCAGGCTCAGGTGATGGTTCACATGATTCAGGATCTGGAGATGGTTCACATGATTCAGGCTCAGGTGATGGTTCACATGATTCAGGCTCAGGTGATGGTTCACATGATTCAGGCTCAGGAGATGGTTCACATGATTCAGGCTCAGGTGATGGTTCACATGATTCAGGATCTGGAGATGGATCACACGATTCAGGCTCAGGTGATGGATCACACGATTCAGGATCTGGAGATGGATCACACGATTCAGGCTCAGGTGATGGATCAAACGATTCAGGCTCAAATACCCATGAAATAACAAAACAGCTCACAGTAAATCTTTATGATTTTAAAACAATCCCCGCTGATATTTCCGATATCAACGTTAAAATTGGATTCAATACTGTTGGATACAAATTAGCTACTGGTATTTCAGATCTTGATGGAGATGGTATTTCAGATATTGATGTAAATTCACTTAATTTAGTTGAAGTTATTTCTCCTTCAAACGGTACACTATCTTTGACAATTTCGGGCGATATAGTCTATACTCCTGATGATAAATATTACGGCACTGAAACATTTTCATTTAGAATTTCAGATGGATCATCAAAACAAACAGCTATTACAGAAGTAACTATCAATGTTATAGGTCTGGGAGATTTAAATGGTGATGGAGTAGCGGATACTGTTGATCTTACTTTCCTTGCTTCTAATCTTGTAGGGATAGTGGGCTATGAGATTCCTTTTACTTTTGAAAATGTTTTTGATATAAATCAAGATGGTACCACTGACACTATTGATTTAGTTCATATGGCGTCTGCTTTGGTTGGCATAGTAGGCTTTGAAATTTCTATTAATTAATAACAATTATGAATAAATTATTTACTCTACTTAGTATATTATTTTTAACCTTTTCTTTTTCGCAACAACAAGTTACGATTGGTACCCAAGGTACCGGACTTTATTTTAAAAGTCAGGAAAACGTATACATCACTAATATCAAAATTAGATTTGAAAACGATGTGCAATTAGTTCGCTCCCGCGACTTTGCGGAATATTGGGAACCTCTACTAATTAATCCAAATGATTTTAGTTTATCATGGAGCGCCAGTGCTGGTACTGGCGATGACTCTGTTCAAATGCTATTAAGTGCTAACTCTGTTAATGCAGCATTTAAGCCTACTAATAATGAATTTAAACAGCTTTATGAGTTTGCTGCTGAGAACACACTTGTTACAATTGTAGAAGTTGCTGGTTTTGTTAGTACAGATGGTAGTACTCCAGCCCCTGACGATCTTGTTCAATTAACATTTGCTCTTGACAACACATTAAGTATTGATAAAGTAGCTTTTGATCAGGTTCTTCCCTATCCAAATCCATTTAATGATGTAATCAATATTTCTGGATTAAAGGAAGTTGCACAAGCAACTGTTTTTGATGTAACAGGCAGAGAGGTCTTTCGTTGTGATATAACCCCTACTAATAATACACTAAACGTTAATTTCTTGACTAATAGCATTTATTTTCTAAACATTGAAAACGGTATAAGCTCAAAAGCTTATGCTATGTTTAAAAAATAATACTTTTAATAAAATTTAGTTGCTTTTTATATTATATATCAGGTAACTAGCTCTATGGTCTATAATTTTTGGGCCTAAAGTATTTTTTATTAATTTAATTTTTGATAATTTGATTTTTAAGATGAAAATTTATTTCTTATTATTATTTCTGTTATCTCAAGTTAATTTAATTTTTTCACAAAATCTAGTACCAATAGTAAATGACATTTCCATAGATGTCTTTTCCAATCAAACACATTTGATTGATCTTAAAACAGCATCAATAGATCTTGATGGTGCAAAATTGGTATTTGTTATTGATGATATTTCTGATCATGCTACTGTTGCGATAGATAATAACACTGGTCAAGTTGAATATACTCCAGACACTAATTTCTTGGGAAGTGATACATTTACTTATAAAGCTTACGATGGTGTCGATTACAGTGATTCTGCCACAGTTACCGTTAACATAGAGAGCATTCCTAATAGTGCCCCTAATTCATCTGATCTATTCTTATCAACTAATCAAAATATTTTAGTGGAAAAAGATCTGACTAGTTATTCAGATGATCTTAATAATGACAGTTTACAGTTTGAAATTGTCATTCAGCCACAAAATGGAAGTGCCACTCTGTCCAATGATGGACAATTGATATATACACCTAACCAGGGGTTTGTAGGTACGGACCAGCTAAAATATAAAGCAAATGACGGCGCATTAGATGGAAATGATGCTGTGATATATATAGTGGTAAATGATGCTCCTGCTGAACCACCAGTTGCTAATGCCGCTAGTGTTACTACTGAACAGGACTCTGAAGTACAATTCCTGGTTAGTGGATTTGACTTAAATCATGATATATTATCATTATCTTTTCCTACTGATGAAACCGATTCTGGCGGAAAAATTAGTTTTGACCCCACGCCAACATTTGATTCTGGTCTTACAACTTTTAAAGTTAACTATATTCCTTCTTCAGGTTTTATAGGAGATGAGAATATAACTTTTACTTTAAGTGATGCTACTAGTTCCTCTAATGAAACAATTAGTTTTATTGTTACCAAAAAGGCAAATTCTCAGCCATACTTAGTGAACAAAAGGGTTTCAGTTGGTTTCAATAGTATCGATGTGGATTTGGGGATTACTTTAATTGATCCAGATGGAGATATCCTCTCTGTTTCTGAATTTCCCACCCAACTTGAAAACGGTTCTGTTAGCTTTACATCCGAACAAATTTTTAAATTTACTCCCAACACAAAATTTGTAGGCACAGACTTTTTTACCTTTTACAGTACTGATGATTCTCTAACATCACCATTATCTACCATATATATTGACGTAATTGGTTTAGCGGACATTAATGCAGACAAGGCAGTTAACACTATCGATCTCATCTCTCTTTCCTCTAATTTAGTTGGGGTACAAGGATATGAAACTCCACAATCTTTTAATAATGTTTACGATGTCAATCAGGACGGAAAAATAAACACCATAGATTTAATTTATTTATCCTCTCATATTGTTGGTATTGAAGGTTATGACATTGATATAAAATAAAAACCTTTTTTGCACATTATTTTAGCTAAACTTATTTCATTTACACTCCTTAATTTTAATTAACAATTCATTTTATATTTTTATGATGCTATTATATTTTAGAGTGTATGAAATATAGAAATGCTTTTCTTGTTGTTGTGATACTAGTAGGTTTACTTACATATTCACAATCTATTGTAGGCACAAACGGCCAGTTTTTTATTCCCACTGCCGAAATGCATCCTGACAGAACACTAGTGCTTGGGGCTGGGTATATACCTACGGGATATTTTCATCGCTATAACCGTAAAGTAAACCCTGGAATGCCTACGTTTGTCACAGTGTCTTTACTTCCTTTTGTAGAAATAATGTTTCGCTACACCCATGAGCTTAATATGCGCGTTAATCCTCAGACTAAATATTACCCTGATCGTATGTTTGCTGGAAGAATCCGCCTTTTAAAAGAATCCAAATATATTCCTTCACTAGCCGTTGGAGCAAATGATTTTACCAAAGCGTTGGGGCTATCAACCGCATCAACA
>CBFICG010000033.1:0-12607 GCA_965661025.1 Flavobacteriaceae bacterium
TACAAGTTGTCCAACTTCAGTAATGATATCATCCACACGACCCGAAAAAGGAGCGTACAATGTGGTTTTACTCAATTGTTGTTGCAATTGTTCGTAGCCTTTTTGCTGACTTTCAAATCCCGTTTTGGCTTGTAGGTACTCAATTTCTGAGCCAATACCTTGTTCCCAAAGCCGCTTTTGTCTTTCAAATAAGGTTTTTGCTAAGTCCAATTGTACTTTTTGAATTGCGGCATTTTCTGCTAAACCACCGTTGTCTATGGTCACGAGTAAATCTCCTTTTGCAACCTGTTGTCCTTTTGTTACATGAATGGCTTTAACGGTGCCCAAAAACTCTGCGTTTAGCACTAAGTTTTGATTGGTTTTTACTGTACCTTGAAGCAAAACAGTGTGTTTAAATGGCTTTTCCTTAATGGGTAATACAGTAACTAACGACCGTTTTTTGTTTTTGTCAAGTCTGTCAATGGCATCTATTACAAGGTTGAGTTCAGCTTTGATGCTGTTGTTTTGCTTTACTAATTCGGCTTGACGAACGCGCAAACTCTCCACATTTTGTTGGTCAATAAGGGTTTGGGTATCTGGCTTTTCATCAGAGCCGCATGCTACAGCAAGACCAATTATTAGGAACAATAGGGTAATCTTTTTCATTTATTTTAAGGTTAAAGGATTAAGTAAAAGGGATAATGATGTTTTAGAAACCACGAGTTGCTGCATAGCTACCAAGTAGTCATTTTGAGCGTCATAAAGTTGGGTTTGTGCTTGGCGTAATGTAAAGCCAGACACTAATCCTTCTTTAAATTTAATTTGATTCTTTTTTTCGATAGATGTTGCCAATGCCAAATTTGTAGCTGTAGTTTGAACGTTTTTTAAATTGAATTGCACCGTGCTGCGAAGTCTCCTTTCTGCTAACAAGAGTTCTTGCGCCACATCAGCAGCTTGATTTTTAGACTGTTCTAAAGCAAGCTTTACTTGTTGTCTTTTGGCTTGAGCATGAAAACTACTAAACACCGGGATGTTTAGATTTAGCCCAAAACTTGCTCTGCCAAACCAATTTTGTTCTGGTTGTGTAAATCTAAATTCTTGGTTATAACCATCGTATCCACCACTGAGAAAAGCGGTAATTTTAGGTAGTGATTTAAATCGTTCGAGCTTGAGTAAAAGCTCGTTTGAGCGAATATTGTTTTGCGCCATTTGATAGTCAATATTTTCATCTAGAGACAATATATTGGAGTCATCACTTTGGTGTTGTAATGCAAGACCCTCTAATGTGCTGGTCAAGTTGAGTGGTGAATCAATTTCCATTCCAAGTACATAGCGCAATACATTTTTAGCGACAGCCGCCATTTGTTTGGTGTATGTCAATGAGCTTTGCAGCGACGATACAATAAGTTGCAGCTGTTGTACATTTTCTTCCTCAGTCAGGCCGTTTTCAAAGATGACTTTGATTTCCGAAAGATTCTGTTCTGCAGTAATTAGATTTTGTTCCAAAACAGCCACTTGTGCTTTTGCTAACAATGCGTTCACATAAGCATCTACGGTTGCTTGGGTAATGGTTTGCGCTGTCTTGGTATAAGCTTGCTCAGAAATACGCAAATACACTTCTGAAGCTTGTATTCCAACCAAATAAGACCCGTCAAAAATGAGCTGTTCAAGGCGTAAGCCGGCCGTAGCACTTTGCTTAGTACCAAAAGGCCCTTCAAAAAATGTCCCGGGTTCGCCACCAAAATTAGTTGCAGGGATTACAGAGGTAGCTTGTTTAATAGCTTTCGTATAGCCAGCAGCAAGCGATATTTGCGGTAGTCCAATGGCAATGGTTTCCCAGCGTTTTTGATGGGCAATTTGGATGTCTTTACTCGCATTTTGTAGCGTTCGGTTATTGGTTTTTGCTAGTTGAATAGCGCCTTCCAAGTCTAATGATTGTGCATTTAGAAAAGGAGTGTAAAGCAGAAAAAGGTAAAAAAGGAATTTAGTCATTGGAGTGGTTTTCAAAGGAGTTAAAAATTTTAATTCCCGCTTCTGTGCAAATGGCACGAACGTGATATTCTAAATAATCGGTCATCAATTGACTGTGTTGGAACATATCTCCTGGAAAAAGGCGTTGATTTTTAATCCCCATCATTCCATTAAAGTAAAGCCTTGCAGTAAAGGGGATGTTAAGGTTTGAGCGAAACAATCCCAACAAAACCCCTTTTTCAAGACTTTTGCTCATTCGCTCCACCATAAATGCCATCTGCTTTTCTTGCAGTTCGTTAAAAATTTCTGGATAGAATTTTTGTAGCTGAAATTGTGGGGAGATTTTTTCATTTTTGATTTGGCGCATCATAAACATTTTTATCTCATACAATTCGGTAATGGGGTTACTGGCACCGTTACTAATCTTGGAAATCTCGCCTATTGCGTAATCAAAATAATAAAAAACACAGCTTTTTACAAGTGCTTTTTTGTTGGGAAAATTGGCATAAAGTGTTTTTTTTGAAATGCCCAATTTTTGGGCAATATCATCCATAGTAACACTCTTAAAGCCGAGTGTTAGAAACATTTCGGCACAAGACGAAAGGATCTTTTTCATAGCAATTGGGCGCAAAAGTACATAGGAAACTTTAAAAACCAAAAAAGTTTCCTTAGTTTATCGCCACTAATTTACCTTGATAAAAATCCTTGATGTATTTTTACACAAACTTCTTTTATGGAATTTTTGACCATTTATCAAAAACACATCGCAAATTCGTTGAAGAAAATTAACCAAGGGAAATCACCACAAGGCCTGTACCAGCCTATAGATTATTTGTTGGATTTGGGCGGAAAACGATTGCGTCCAGTTCTTGTGCTTATGGCGTGTGAAGCATTTGGAAAAACAGTTGACGAAGCATTGCCAGCAGCACAGGCGGTTGAAGTGTTTCACAATTTTACACTGATGCACGACGACATTATGGACAAGGCAAGCATGAGAAGAGGTGCACAGACGGTACACGAAAAGTGGAATCTTAACACCGCTATTCTTTCGGGAGATGCCATGCTGGTTCAAGCATATACTTTTTTAAATGAATATGAACCGAAACTATTTAAATCGCTTACAACACTTTTTAGCAAGACGGCACTTGAGGTTTGCGAAGGACAACAATTCGATGTTGATTTTGAATCGCAACCCGATGTACGCATTGAAGACTATTTAGAAATGATTCGATTAAAGACAGCTGTTTTGGTTGGATGCGCCATGCAAATGGGCGCAAATGTTGGAGGCGCATCGGACAAAGATGCAAAACAATTGTACCAATTTGGCGAATATCTCGGCATTGCATTTCAGTTACAAGACGATTATTTAGACACCTTTGGTGATGTAGCCAGCTTTGGCAAGCGCATTGGCGGCGATATAGCCGAAAACAAAAAGACTATTTTGGTACACTTAGCCAATACCCAAGGCACAGATAAGCAACGAAATGCGTTACAACAGTGGTTGTCAAAGACACATAAAGACAATACTGAAAAAATAGCTGCTGTAACACAGCTTTTTAAAGATACAGCAGCCGATACAGCAACGCTTACACATGTACATCAATACACGCAAAAGGCTTTTGAAGCACTTGAAAACGTAACGCTAAATAAGGAAATGAGGCAACGGTTTGTTGCTTTTGGAAATTGGCTATTGCAACGAACGCACTAAGCGACGTATAAGTTGTCTGACAAACAGGCCAACAGGGAAACTTCTCATGATACGAACTTCTTCCCAAAAGCTGGTTTTTTCATCTAAAAAACGAAGAATTGTTTTCGGATTATTGCGCTGAAATAAGCGAGAGAATAGAAAACTTCCTTTGTGATTATGACGTGCAAGCACATCCAAAAAAAGTAAATCGTACCACCAAAAGCGATTGCGCTTTTCAAAAAGGCGCATGTCGGAATGTGTGTTCAAAAACGTTACAAGTTCAACGGCTTTTCGTTCTATAAATTTAAATGTAAAACCGGTGCTGGCTTTTGTCCAACCACCAGCCGAACCAATATGTAAAACGCGCTCGCTGTTGTGCTTTGAAAACGGATAACAGGTCATAGGAATACTGCCTTTTTCTGTTTCTTCTATACGGTAGTTTCGTATGTTTTTCTGAGTTAAGTAATGCCGAATTTCACGCTCATACGCAGCAACGTTTAGTAGGGTTTTAGAAAACAAGGTGTATTCTACCAATGCTTCTGTACTGCTCAGTGGAAGTAAATACATAAATCGCGTATTGCCTTTTTGCGACACCTTGAAATCCATAAAGGTTGCGGTATTTATATCAAAGGCGGCTTTATTAGTTTTAATAAACCAACCCACAAAATGTTGTTGTAAAACTGGATATTTGGATTGCTGTTGTACTGTATTCCAATCAAAAATACTGTTGAAAAAATGGCTCCCAAAATAGACGTTTTTGGAAGTTGTAACCTCAACCGTACTGGCTTGTGTTTTAAAAGATGTTACTTTCTCGAACTGCAAGTGGATATTTTTGCTTTTTGCAATGAGTTCATAAACATGTGCATAGAGCGAACTGCTTCGAATCATTTTGTACGAATAAGGATCTATAGATTCTTGTAGCTCGATGGAATGAGATGAAAATGTAATGTTTTCCCATTGGCAGTGCACAAAAGGGGACCAATTTTCCTTTGATTTTTCCTCCCAAAAGCACCACGTTCGGTCGTTTACTTTGTTGCTGTTTTCTTCTAAAATAAGAATAGACTTATCAGCAAGTCGCTTATCCTCAATTAGTTGCTTTATAATTTGCAATGTAGATGCGCCCGCTCCTGCAAATATAAAATCGTAAACACTTTTCTTTTTCACCCTCCCAAACCTACAAAAATCATCGTAAAAATGGAATAATTATATTTGCATATATGTTTGAATCTATCCTCAAATTTTTTGAAACTACGCCACCAGTGTTGGGTGCGCTTTATGCTACTCTTTTTACATGGGGATTAACCGCACTTGGCGCATCGTTTGTGTTCTTATTTAAAACCATGAATCGTGCTGTTTTGGATGGCATGTTGGGATTTACAGGGGGCGTAATGGTAGCTGCAAGTTTTTGGAGTTTGCTTGCCCCAGGAATTGAAATGAGTCCTGGCGAGGGCTTTATAAAAGTAATTCCTGCGGCAGTTGGCTTTACCTTAGGAGCACTTTTTATTTTCGGGCTTGACAAAGTATTGCCTCACGTTCACATCAATTTTAAAGAAACAGAAGGAATAAAAACACCATGGCATCGTACCACACTTATGGTACTTGCCATAACGCTGCACAATATCCCTGAGGGATTGGCGGTTGGGGTATTGTTTGGGGGAGTTGCCGCGGGCTTACCCGAGGCCTCCATAGCAGGAGCAGTAGTGTTGGCAATAGGTATTGGAATTCAAAATTTCCCAGAAGGAATTGCGGTTTCTATGCCCATGCGCCGCTTAGGACTTAGTCGACGTAAAAGCTTTTTTTATGGGCAATCGTCAGCCGCTGTAGAGCCTATTGCGGGCGTTATTGGTGCACTAGCCGTAACGTTTTTTACTCCCATTTTGCCCTATGCACTCGCATTTGCCGCAGGAGCCATGATTTTTGTAGTGGTAGAAGAAGTAATTCCTGAAACCCAACAAGACAAATTCACAGATATTGCAACACTAGGCTTTATTGCTGGATTTGTAGTTATGATGACTTTAGATGTTGCTTTAGGATAATTATTCTTAGATTTAATTTATGCTTATTACCCCGTTATAGTGCATGCACCACAATAAGACGTTAATTACCATATTTCTTTTATTCGTTTTCTGTTATTCGGGAATGCGCTCAATAGTTCCGTTTTTCAACTATGCTATTAATTACAGTTACATTGCAGAGGTTCTCTGTATTAATAAAGAAAATGAGGTGTTGAAATGTAACGGAAAATGCCAATTGACAAAAGAAATTTTAGAAAATGAGCGCGAGGGAACATCTGAATATCCTCAACCAATCTTTGAAAAATTAACCACCCTTTTTTTAGAAAATCAGGAGTTCCCCGAATGGCAAAAACTTTCATACACAACTAAACCGGTTTTTAATAATCCAAAGGATTTTTACAACAATAATTTTAACAAACCCCTTTTGCCCCCTCCCAAGATGTGTTTTATCTCTAGCACCATACATAGTGTGGCCTTAAATGACTAAAATTAAATACAACACAAAATCAATGAAAAAATTATTTTTCCCTTTTATAGGGACTTTATTGCTATGCCCTTTGCTTTGGGCACAACAAAACAGTGGAAGTACTCCGCGCCCTGATGGGCATGCTCCCATACATGTCATGGGAGATCACTTGCATGCAAAAGGAGAGTTTATGTTTTCGTATAGACTTATGACTATGCAAATGCAAGGACTGCTTTTATCATCTTCAGTGCTAGAAAATGGCGAAGTTTTCACGGACTATATGGCGGCACCACAAAATATGATAATGAACATGCATATGCTTGGGATTATGTATGCGCCATCAGACAAGCTAACCTTAATGCTAATGGGCAATTACATCGCTAATGAGATGCAATTGAAAACCAAAATGAATATGTCTTTTGAAACGGAATCGATAGGATTTGGTGATATATCGTTGTCCGGATTAATTCATTTGGCGAAGTTTAACAGCGAAAAAATCCATGCCAATCTTGGTGTTTCTATTCCAACGGGAAGCTTAAATCAGCGTGGGAGTACCCCTATGAATCCCGACACTAGACTAGCATATCCCATGCAATTAGGAAGTGGAACTTGGGACCCATTTATTGGAGTTAATTATTTGGGTCAGTCTGATACAACCTCTTGGGGGCTACAATCGGTATTTAAAACTCGATTGGGGAATAATTCAGAGGGTTACGCATTAGGCAGCGTATGGAATTTTGCAGGATGGTATGCCTTACAAGCGAGTAAAAAACTAAGCTTCTCGGGGAGTTTATACTATACCTCAATTGGGCGTATCTCAGGGAAAGATGCTCAGCTTAATCCCACGATGATGCCGTTATTCGACACCGAAAATTCAGGTAGAAAACAGCTGGATATAGGGCTTGGAAGCAACTATTTGATTTCGGAAGGAGTACTTAAAAACCTGCGTTTTGCTTTTGAGGTAAAACTTCCTCTGTGGCAAAAGGTTGAGGGAATCCAAATGAAACACAATTGGTGCGGTATGATTGGTTTGCAATATGCCATTTCCCCCGGATTTAATTAGATGGATTAAGTCCGATGAAAGGTGGCAAGTCTGCATCAGGGTTGCCACTTTTTATTTGCAGCAGTTAGAAGCACATCCTGGGGATGTTTTTTTTCTGGGTCTAAATTTTTGTACTAAAAAATAAATGGCCCAAAGCACGGCGATACCAATGATTACCTTTTCCATATTATATGCTAAAGTATTGAAATGTTGCTAATGCACTCAAATATGCCACGGCAGTCATGACGATAAGCTGAATCGCGGGCCAGCGCCAACTGTTTGTTTCTTTTCGAACAATGGCTAAGGTACTCATGCATTGCATGGCGAAAGCATAAAACACCATAAGTGATAATCCCGAGGCAAGGGTAAACACGGGACTACCGTCTGCATAGGTTTCGGCTGCCATGCGTTTTTTTATGGTTTCTTCTTTGTCTTCACCAACATTGTATATGGTGGCTAGCGTTCCTACAAATACCTCTCTGGCAGCAAACGAACTTACAATGGCAATTCCAATTTTCCAGTCGTATCCCAAAGGACGAATAAGCGGTTCAATACTTTTGCCCAGAATACCCAAATAAGAATGTTCAAGCTTATATGCGCTGAGTTGTTGGTCATACGTTGGCGCTGTTACAGCTACCGTTTCAGCAACTTTTTGTGGCGCATTTTTATATGTCTCTCCAGGGCCATTAGATGCTAAAACCCAAAGCAAAATAGAAATGGCTAAAATTATTTTACCTGCTTCTAGTACAAACGATTTTGTTTTTTCTACAATAGTAAGCAGTACGTTTTTGAGCAGAGGAATGCGGTAGTTTGGCATTTCAACTACAAAATAACTTGTTTGGTTTTGCGGCATTGTTTTGTGTAGCACAAACGCCGCCAAAAGCGCCATAGCAAATCCGAGCAGATAAAAAATCATTAGCACCAACCCTTGCAAGTTTGCTCCCAAAATGCGCTCATCAGGAATAATCAAACTGATAAGAATTAAGTATACAGGCAAACGCGCTGAACAGGTAGTAAATGGCGTAACTAAAATGGTAACCAATCGTTCTTTCCAATTTTCGATATTTCGTGTAGCCATGATGGCGGGAATAGCACATGCCGTTCCTGAAATCAGCGGAATGACACTTTTTCCACTAAGTCCAAATCGTCGCATTACACGGTCGGTAATAAAGACCACTCGACTCATGTAGCCGGTTTCTTCCAAAATGGAAATAAACAAAAAAAGCATGGCAATTTGTGGCACAAAAATTACAATACCACCAAGCCCTGGAATAATGCCTTCAGCAATAAGATTAGGAGCCATCCAAGGTGGAAGAGTTGTTTTTGCCCAATCGCTAAATTGAGCAAATGTGGCGTCTATAAAGTCCATTGGAACACTACTCCAATCATAAAGTGCCTGAAAAATGGTGAGCAAGATCACAAAGAAAATCACAAACCCCCAAACCTTGTGCGTGAGTATACGATCCAATCTTTCGCGAAGGTCAGTAGCTTTGCTGATGTCTTTATTATAGCACTCCTTTAAAATGGCGTTAATAAACTGATAGCGTTTTATGGTTTCCTTTTGCTGAAGTCTTTTTAAAAATGAGGAGCTTCGTATATGATTGGCATGTTCTGCCTCCATTTTCTTGCGTTCTACTTTAGCAAAATTCACATCTTGTGTGATCACTAACCATAATTTATATATCGATTGGTTGGGAAATGTACGCTTAAGAGATGTAAAATATTCTGGATCTATTTGGTTGATATCAACGCAAGGTTCTGTAGAAATGGATTTATATGCAGCAATGTGTTCTTTAAGCACATCAACTCCTTCATTTTTGCGTGCGCTAACAAGTGCCACTTTGGTGTGTAGCGCTTGCTCCAATTTGACGGTATTAATGCTAATGCCTTTACGGCGCATGCGGTCCGACATATTAATCACCAAAATAGTGGGAATATTAAGATCTTTAATTTGGGTAAATAGAAGCAGATTCCGTTTTAAATTCTCTACATCTGAAACCACTACAGCTACGTCTGGGAAATCTTTATCATTTTTATTGAGGAGCAATTCTACCACCACGTTTTCATCTAACGATGATGCGTTTAGACTGTAGGTGCCGGGTAAATCCAAAATACGCGCTTTTACCCCTCTAGGTAGGCGACACACACCTTGCCTTTTTTCAACGGTTATACCGGGGTAATTTCCTGTTTTTTGATTTAATCCTGTAAGGTGATTAAACACAGAAGATTTTCCCGTATTAGGGTTTCCAATAAGCGCAACGTTAATGTTTTTACTCACCTTGTTTACGAATAAAAATACGTTTTGCTGTTTCGCGACGGATCGCCAAATGTGAGCCTGAAACATTCAAGTACAAAGGGTCTTTGTTGGGGGCAAGTTGTAGTAGTCCAACTTTATTGCCAGGCAGGCAACCCATTTCAATAAGTTTCATGGGAAGTTGCTCCACGTCAAAAGAATCTATGATGGCAGTTTCTCCAACCTCCAAATCGGCAACGGTTAAACTCATTTATTTAGACCAATTTTAAAGAGCAAATGTACGTTAAAGTGCGGAACATTTTAAGGGTATCGATTAGTTTTCTGAAAGCAGCAACTTTATGTCGTATAAAATATCATCCATGGCTTGGTTTTGAGTGCCGTCGTAAAAACCACGAATACGCTTTTGTGTGTCTACCAAAACAAAATTTTCGGTATGAATCATATCAAATGGACCTCCGTCACCGTCATCTTTTACCACTAAAAAGGATTTACGTGCCAGCGCATAAATTTCTTTTTTACTGCCTGTAACCAAGTTCCATCGCGAATCATCCACCTTATTTTTTAGTGCATAGCGCTTGAGTTGTGCTACGGAGTCAATCTGTGGAGTAACACTAAACGATAGCAGTTTTATTTGCGGTAAATCCACTAATTTTTCTTGAAGCGCATACATGTTTTTGGTCATGATGGGACAAATGCTTGGACAGGTTGTAAAAAAGAAATCGGCAACATAAATAACGTTTTCATAGTCTTTTTCTGTAATTGTTTTCCCGTTTTGGTTGGTCATAGAAAAAGGGGCAATGGTATGGTATTTTTTCACAAATTGAATGCTTTCATCAACCAATTCAGGAGCTACCATGGCAGGTTGATATACAGGGAGCACTTCTTGGGGCTTAAGGGCAAAATAAAACAAGCCAACTATAATTACTGAAAGCACCAAAAGTACACTTGCTAAGGTTCGAAATTTACCAAAAAACCGCCCAAACTCCATACCGCAAAGATACAACCTCTATCGTTTTATAGCTCGGCCAAATCCCTTACATTTGGCATCTAAATTTTTTCCATGGAACTTTTTCTTGTCAAAGGCGGACAACTTATTTTAAGCTTATCGCTACTTATTGTACTTCATGAGTTGGGACATTTTATACCTGCAAAACTTTTTAAGACACGTGTCGAAAAATTTTATTTGTTTTTTGACGTCAAGTTTTCATTATTTAAAAAGAAAATTGGGGAAACTGTGTACGGTATTGGGTGGTTACCGCTGGGCGGCTATGTGAAAATATCAGGAATGATAGATGAAAGTATGGACACCGAGCAAATGGCACAACCTGCGCAGCCCTGGGAGTTTCGTGCAAAACCCACCTGGCAACGCTTGATTATCATGTTAGGTGGCGTAACGGTGAATTTAGTGCTCGGTTTTTTGATTTACATGATGGTAATGTTTGTTTGGGGCAAAACTGTGATTACAAATGATGCCTTAGTTTATGGGCTAAATCCCACATCGCAAGCCCAAGCCATAGGTTTTGAACAAGGAGATAAAGTACTCAGCGTAAATAATGCGCCTATTGATGCTGCTATGGAAGTGAACAAATGGTTGTTTTTACGTAATGCTGAAAGTGTTACAGTAGCACGCGAAAACGGAGATGTAGAAACGCTATCAATACCCGAAGGGTTTGGCAAGCAACTTTTTGCTTCAGGTGAAATGTTTCCTCTTATTCCGCTCATGCCTGCGATCATTAATAACGTTACGGAAAACTCACCTGCTGCTGCTGCTGGAATTTTACCAAATGACCGTATTGTGGCGATAAACGACGATGCTGTTATTTCGGCACAACATGTACGACGGGCGCTTGAAGAACGTAATGGGGATGAAGTAAAATTAACGGTTTTACGAAATGGCGAATCCCACCAGTTAACATCCAAAATTGCTGCGGATGGTATCCTTGGAATATACTTTACTGATACACGCCCACAAACAACAGCTCTTAGCTATTCGGCTGCTGAAAGCATCAAGCAAGGGTTTGCTTATGGCTACTGGACGCTATACGATTACATCGCACAGTTTAAATTTGTTTTTACCAAAAAGGGAGCAAGTCAGTTAGGGGGTTTTGGCACTATCGCCAGTTTGTTTCCAGCAAAGTGGGACTGGCGTGTATTTTGGGAACGAACCGCATTGATATCTATTATTTTGGCATTTATGAACGTATTGCCCATTCCAGCACTAGACGGTGGGCATGTAGTGTTTTTAACCTATGAAATGTTAACCGGACGTAAGCCACACCAAAAAGTATTGGAGTATGCACAAATGTTAGGGATTATTTTATTGTTGGCGTTGTTTGTGTACGCTAATGGAAACGATATATATCGGTTTTTAATGAAATGATTTTCTTTTGAAGTCGTTTGATAGCAAGCAAATAACATTTATATTTGCGCACATTTTCCTCCTTAGCTCAGTTGGTTAGAGCATCTGACTGTTAATCAGAGGGTCACAATCCAAATACACTTTTATCTTTTTAATTTTCAGCCAGTTACAATGGTTGCTTTTCTGTTGACTCAATTAATGCCGAAAAAGTGCCGAAATGAGTTTAACATATCCAATTGTTTGCCAAAAGAATGATGGTAAATACTACATAGATTTTTACCTAAATAAGAAACGTTACAGACTATTTAATGCCAAGAAGATAGGTATTGACTATAAACCAAATACCTATCCTGTAAACAAACGCCAAAAGGCAACAGAACAGTTAGCAAAGATGGTGTACGACCACTTGGTTAAGAACAACTACCAGTTTGAAGAGTCTAAAGAATTCCCAGAGCTATTAGAATTTGACAGACTGATTTCACTTAAGCTAAATGAGCCACTAAACAAGCATTACAAGAAGACTTTAGAAGACTTGGCACATAAGTTAAGAGATGAGTTAAAACGTTCTGGAAACATCCCTATTGAATTCATTGATGGGATAATGCTTAAGTACAATAACAGCACCTCATTTAACACCATTAGGAGGCATTTAAACGTACTTGTGAATCACTTATATGAAAATGGGTTTCCTATTGAGAAAAGCAGCTTAAAACCAAGAAAGCAAACAGAGAAGTTACATAAGCCAATACCTAATATAGCGGAGGTATTACAGCTATTAAAAGACTACAATTACAATCTGTATTTATGTTGCTTGTTTACCTATGGATGCTTGTT
>CBFICG010000034.1:0-12404 GCA_965661025.1 Flavobacteriaceae bacterium
AGGTTTGGCGTATCGTCACACTACCTAACCAATGCACGTGAAATTCAGATTAAAATGGCACAGGGTGCTAAACCTGGAGAAGGGGGTCAGCTTCCTGGTCCAAAAGTAAATCCATACATCGCCTCGGTACGTAATTCTACACCTTATGTAGGGCTAATTTCTCCACCTCCACACCACGATATTTATTCAATTGAAGATTTAGCGCAGCTTATCTATGACTTAAAAAATGCCAATCGCGAAGCACGAATCAACGTAAAATTGGTGTCTGAAGTTGGCGTAGGAACTATTGCTGCTGGAGTGGCAAAAGCAAAAGCAGATGTGATTTTGATTTCGGGTTATGATGGTGGAACTGGCGCATCTCCCCTAACCTCACTAAAACACGCTGGGCTGCCTTGGGAGCTTGGTATTGCCGAAGCGCAACAAACCCTTGTAATGAACGACCTGCGTGGACGTATTGTTATGGAATGTGATGGGCAAATGAAAACTGGGCGTGACGTAGCCGTAGCCTGCTTGTTAGGGGCTGAGGAATTTGGTTTCTCTACTGCACCTCTTGTTGCTTCAGGCTGTATAATGATGCGTGCCTGTCATTTAAACACCTGTCCTGTGGGAATTGCAACGCAAGATCCAGAACTACGCAAAAACTTTAAAGGAAAACCAGAGCACGTAATCAACTTTATGCACTTTGTAGCTGAAGAAATGCGAAGCATTATGGCGCAATTGGGCTTTAGAACAGTTGATGAAATGGTAGGGCAAAGCCAAAAGCTAAACATGAATACTGCAATTGACCACTTCAAAGCACAAGGTATTGACCTTTCGGCTATCCTTTATAAGCCTGAGGTTGCCGAAAATGTTCCCGTCCGAAATATGACAAAGCAAGATCACGGTTTAGACAATGTACTTGATGTGGATATAGTGTCAAAAGCCCAAAAAGCAATTATTTCTAAGGAGCCGCAAACCTTACACTTTGAGATCAAAAACACCGACAGAAGTGTAGGGGCATTATTGAGTAATGAAATCTCAAAAACACATGGTCGTGAGGGACTGCCTACAGACACACTAAAGCTCTTATTCAAAGGGGCAGCAGGACAAAGTTTTGGCTGTTTTGCCACCAAAGGACTGCACATGGAAGTTACAGGAAATGCCAATGACTACTTTGGAAAAGGACTTTCGGGCGCACGTTTGGTTGCCAAAGTACCTGAAGAAACAACCTTTAATCCAGAAGAAAACATCATCATCGGAAATGTTGCGCTCTATGGCGCAACAGCGGGCGAGGCATATATCAACGGAATTGCAGGGGAGCGTTTTTGTGTACGCAACTCTGGAGCGGTTGCCGTTGTTGAAGGCGTTGGCGACCACGGTTGTGAGTACATGACGGGCGGCAAGGCAGTAATTCTTGGAAAAATTGGACGGAATTTTGCAGCAGGTATGAGTGGTGGAATTGCGTATATCTACGCTGAAAACGGAGTCTTTGACGATCGTAATTTTAATATGGAAATGATTGGTTTGGAAGACCTCAGCAAAGAAGATGTTATACATGTTAAGGAATTGATTTTAAATCACATCAACTATACTTGCAGTCCGTTGGCTACAAGAATTTTAGCCGATTGGAATACAACTCAAAAACATTTTATTAAAGTTATGCCAACCGATTATAAGGCAGCATTAGAGCGCATGGCGCAAGACAAGCAAAACGTATAAGCATGGGAAAGTTAAGAGGATTTATGGAGTACGATCGCGTAAATGAACAAAACATTGACGTTCAAGACCGCGTTAAGAATTACAAAGAGTTTACGGTTACGCCAAGTGAGGAAACGCTACAGGACCAGGGCGCACGCTGTATGGATTGCGGTGTTCCGTTTTGCCATAGTGGTTGTCCACTTGGTAACATGATTCCTGATTTTAACGATGCGGTATATCGTAACGAATGGCAAAAAGCTTTACGCATTTTGCATTCCACCAACAACTTCCCTGAGTTTACTGGAAGGCTATGCCCTGCGCCTTGCGAAGCTGCTTGCGTTTTGGGCATCATCAACCCGCCAGTTTCTATCGAAATGATTGAAAAATACATCGTAGAACGTGGGTTTAAAGAAGGATGGATTAAAGCCGACCCGCCTGCACAACGCACTGGAAAAACCGTTGCTGTGGTAGGCTCTGGACCTGCTGGACTTGCTGCTGCTCAGCAGCTAAATCGTGCTGGACATACGGTAACTGTATTTGAGCGTGATGAAAAAATTGGCGGATTATTGCGTTACGGTATTCCAGATTTTAAGATGGAAAAGAACGTCATTGACCGTCGTTTGGCTATTTTAGAGGAAGAAGGCATTCAGTTTAAAACGGGTGTAGAAATAGGTAAAAACATACCTGTCGAAGAACTTAATGCGTTTGATGCTGTTGTGCTTTGTGGTGGGGCTACGATTCGTAGAAGATTACCTATTCCTGGAGCTGATTTGCCGGGGGTAGTACAAGCCATGGACTTTTTACCCAAAAGCAACCGTTGGGTTGATGGGGTAACAGAAATAGACAATGCACTTCACGCAGCAGGCAAAAATGTTATTGTAATTGGCGGTGGTGATACGGGTTCGGATTGTATTGGAACATCCAACCGCCAAGGCGCAAAAAGCGTAACCAATTTTGAGATACTACCTAAACCTTCTGAAACTCGTACCGAAGACCATCCATGGCCCTTTTGGCCCTTTAAACTCAAAACGACTTCTTCACATGAGGAAGGAAGTCACCGTGAGTGGAGTATCATGACCAAAGAATTTGTTGCCGATAATGACGGTAACTTAAAAGGCTTAAAAACGGTAAACGTACGTTGGGAGAAGAACGAAGAAGGCGGCAGACCTACGCTTGTAGAAGAGCCCAATTCTGAGCAAGAGTGGCCATGCGAATTGGCTTTGTTAGCCCTTGGATTTACAGGTCCTGAGCCAACCCTTGCGGAGCGTTTGGGCTTGGCACAAGATGAGCGTTCAAACGTTAAAGGCAACGAAAAATACCAAACCAATGTACCGCATGTATTCACCGCAGGTGATATGCGTCGTGGACAATCGTTGATTGTTTGGGCAATTTCGGAAGGTCGTGAAGCAGCACACCACGTAGATGCCTTTTTGATGGGATCGTCTAAGCTTCCTATCAAAGAGGGTGGCGACTTACCCGCAAACTAAACTACTGAAAGAAATTCCACACCAATCCAAAGCGAACTAACAAATCGCGATACGGATATCCAGGAGCAGCAAAGTAATTAGGTGCTTTACGGTTAGCATTGGCATGCTCTACCACCAAAAACAAACGTGTTTGCCTGATTTTGGCATTAAAAAAGGCATTTACTACAGGATATCCACCCAGTTCCTCGTGTTGTTGTACCACAAAATCGGACAGTAACGGATGATAAGCACGCATGTGAAATGTAGAAAAATAATGTGCGCTTACCCCCAGATGTAAAAACATGGCTTTTTCAAACCAATGGTCTTCATAGTACAAGGCGGTGCGGCCAATAACATCAGGAAGGGGCATGGCAGCGGTATTACCGCTAAGTTGTTGGGCGCGCAGTTTGGTGTCCCAACGAAATACACCAAATTTCAATCCGCCTTCCCAGTCGATTTGCAACAGGTTAATTGCCTCGTTTGATTGCATGGGCGTTACGGTTAGTGCATCGGCATTGGCTTGTAAAAAATAGGCGTGTTGATTGATGTTGGTTGCGGTTATTGAAAGTGTTCCAAAGGTTGGATGACGCAATGTGCCATAAAGAGCCGTTCGTTGTTCCATTTTGGGCGTTGTCTGCCAACGATAATCGGCATAGCTACTGGTAAACCGCTCAAATACAAACCCGGGATGCTGTTGCTGCATACGAATCCCGGCGGTGATGCTACCGGTTTTAAACCACGGCAACGAAATTTCACCGTTAAGAAAATCTCCTGTGCGAGAACCGCTAAGGGCAAATTCCGCTTCAGCACGAAGGCGTAACACGCCAAAATTTTTACGCCATGCTCCTCCAACCGAATAGGCATCTTCTGAAAGCGCGGGACTATCGTCAATATGCTTTTCCGTAAAACGGTATTTATGGTGCCGTGCATAGCCCGAAAACCAACCCACGCTAGGACTGGTAAGTATGGTGTAAGCATCAAACTGACGCAAGCTATAATGCGTTTTGTCATAAGCCTTAGTCATGTCATCTGCCAAACTACCATACCCTTCGTAGGGAGTGTTTTGGGTAAAACGATTATCATGGATATTGCTTTGCGCCCTGTAACCGATGCGAAGTCGGGGTGTTTGGAGCGAGTCTTTGGATCGTGATACCAAATAATCTTGTTCTAGCAAATAGAATTTACCTGTAAAAAGATTGGTGGCATTTTCGTAGCGTACCTCCAAGCGCTCTCGGTCAAAAAATTCATCATCGCCCGATGTAAAATCCTCGATAGAGGCAGCATCTAAGCCCCCGTTTTCTTGTTGTTCTATTTTTTGATTGGCAAACTGCAAGCGCAGGCGGTAACGTCCGTTGGGGTTTTCGTAACGTGTAGTAAAACGCAGTTGGCTACGCCCCGAAATTTGATGCTGATACTTTCCTAAGGAACGGTGGCCGCGGTAGCCAATAGCATAGTTTAGCCGAGGGTGAATGTTGGCAGATATCAACGCATCAGAAGACTGTCCTTGCGATTGGGTGCTTTTGTAAAACACTTCCGAAAGCGGTGTGGGCAGGTGGTAATACTGAAGTTGGTGCGGTAAAAAACGTTGACTTTCTTTGGCACGGAAACCCGCTGCCGCAGCAGTATTGTTGCACCAGGCCTCAAACGAAAGCGGATTAAGCGCCTGCCCCGAATTGTTAAGCGCAACAAAAGCAAAATTGTCTTGCCGTTGGGCATTCATCTTATAGTATTTTGCTAAGGTAAGCGTGGTATCTACATAAGTGGTGTCGCGCGCTTGCGAAACAATGAGGTAATTTGTAATGGTTATTTTTGGTTCCGCCGTTTTTTGGGCGATGGTATCTGCAAAACCTTGTTTAAACTCTTGAATTTGGGGTATGTTGATATCCAAAGAATCTGTGACCACCGGAGTGGATTGCGCCAAAACCCCTACCGAAAACCCTAAAGAAAGTAGCTTTTGTACCACCTTAAACCATTTTGGTAAAGGTAGCGGTTTCAGCCCTAACAGCGAATACCACATAAACGCATTTTTTTTGGTCCTTTAGCGTTAGACATTTGTTTTGCCTTGGCTAACAGACACAACTATCAAACCAGTCAAGAATTTACTTATTACTCCCCCCAACCCATTTCTTTTGTATTTTTACTGTTATGCAAACACAGTTTACGCCAACGCTAGAGTGCGGTACAGACGAGGCAGGTCGTGGGTGTTTGGCGGGGCCTGTTACCGCAGCAGCGGTGATTCTTCCGCCTAGCTATACGCATCCGCTCCTTACAGATTCTAAAAAGCTTACCGCCAAGCAGCGGTATGCGCTAAGAGAAGAAATCAAAAGCGTTGCGCTGGCGTATGGCATAGCACATGTGTCGCATAGCCGTATAGATGAAATCAACATCCTAAACGCTTCCATTGAAGCCATGCATCTGGCAATAGCCAATATGGCGCTAGTCCCCGAAACCATTTTGGTAGATGGAAATAAATTTAACCCCTACCAAAACATTCCCCACCATTGTATGGTAGGCGGAGATGCGCGGTTTTTAAACATTGCGGCGGCGTCTATTTTGGCAAAAACCACCCGAGACGATATCATGCTAGCGCATCACCAAAAACATCCGCACTACGGTTGGGACACCAACAAAGGCTATCCCACCACCAAACACCGCGCCGCCATTATGGCGCATGGAGTTGTTGACATACACCGTAAAACTTTTGCGTTATACCCCAAACAACTGTCGTTGGATTTATAACTTTGTCGTATGAATCGATTGCTGCTCCTAGTGCTTTGTATTATTGTAGCTGCCTGCCAGCAACAACAACGCCATTCAACCTCTTTATTGGACTATTTGCCTAACAATGCTGTGGTGGTAGTCAAAAGTGAGTCGTTTGGTTCCATGCAATCCTACGCCACCCAAAACAGCGCAGCAGCAGCACTCGCCAAGCTGTTTCCTGCCTTTTTTGCGCAAATCGATGCGGTGGCGGAAAACACCAGCGGGCAATTGAGTTTTCACCCCGAGGGCAAAGACAAGCTCAGCTACCTGTGGATTACGCATCAAAAACCTCCACAACTAGATTCCATAGTTGCAGATACGCTGAACTATGCCAAAACACAATTGCTACAATTCAAGACGTCACCCCCCACCTATTATGCCACGTGGGATAGCTTACATCTGCAATCGTCAAGTAAATTGCTTATCGAAAGCAGCATTCGGCTACGCAGTACCCCCAACAGCATAGATAGCACCCTCACACAACTCTATAACAGTACCAAAGAGGCGCATACCTTTTTTGTACACCAACATAGTGCGCCGTTTTTTAATACGCTTTTTTCAGAGGCTTCCCCCGTGCCGTGGAACGAATGGAGCAACTGGACCGTCTTTGTGCCCAGTGTAAACGACAACGGCGTGTATGTACGTGCCTATGGGGTATTACCATCAAATGGGGGCTCGCGCCTAGCGCCATTGGCAAATCAGACAACGGCTTTGCAAGACGTAGCGGAACACCTTCCAAGCAGTACCAAGAGCATTCAGGCATTTGCCTTTGATGATGCGGTATTTTCAAAAGCCGTAAAGCGTTTTCAAATCACGCACAACCAAGCTGAAACCACTCTCGACTCGTTACTACAAAATGCGGTGTATGTGGCACAAGTAGCATTAGGAAATGATGTGGTACTTACGCTAAAAACCAAGCAAGAAGCAGAGGACATCAACAGTCGGTTGTCGCGCCAATCCAAAGCGCAGTATAGTGTGGGCGGACAAACTCTTTTTGAATTTTCGGATGAAAATCAAAAGACAAGCCTTCTTACACCCCTCGCCAAAAACCTTACCTATACCCATGCCGCTTTTTTTAATAATCAGCTCTATTTAGGAGCTTCCAAAGTAGCGATGGAATCGCTTTTGTTTGCGTTGGAAAAAGATGATGTTCTTGCCAAGGATTCCCGTTTTCAAAACTATGTCAAAACCCTTCCACGCCAAAGCAGTTTATGGGCATGGGCAGCGCCTTCAGAAGCAGAATCCACCCTAAAAAAAATGATTACAGGCATCGCCAAAACCGATTTTGGTGCATTTCGTCAAGTCGATTATGTGGGCGTAGTAGAAGGCGATGTGTTTTATATCACGCTAAGCTTACAGCAACCCAGCGTAAGCGGTAGCAAATCACAGGCCATTGAATCTGCCGGAACGGCAACATTTAGCACACCTATCGAATGGGGGCCCTATGCGGTACAAAACCACAATACCAAAGCATTGGAATGGGTGGTTCAAGATGAAGAAAATCAGCTGTATTTGTTAAGTACCACGGGCAAAATCCTTTGGAAAAAGCAACTCGACGGGGCTATTTTAGGACCTGTATATCAGGTAGATCTATATCGCAACAAGCGATTACAACTCGCCTTTACTACCACCAAGAGTTTTCAGGTGTTGGACCGAAATGGCAATACCGTAAGTGAATTTACCAAATCAGGGATGAGCACCTCCAGCACGCTTGGCATTTTTGACTACGACAACCAACGAGACTATCGCATCGTGCTATCGTCTGGAAAAACGCTTGGCATGTATGACCGCCGTATGAAAAAAGTAAGCGGTTGGCGCAAAACAAAACTCACAGGAAGTTTGGCATATTCACCCAAACATATTCGTATTGGAAACCGCGATTATATTGCCTTAGTGCACCAATCGGGCAAAGGAGAATTGCTACACCGCACTGGAAAAACACGTATTAACATTCCAACGGATATCCAATTCACGCAAGACCTTTATCCATACCAAAATGGTTTTGTAAGTATTGATGCAAAAAACAGGTTAATTCAAATCAGCACTTCAGGAAAAATCACCAAATCAGCGCTACCGTTTGAAACACGTTACACCCTAGCTGCAAATAAAAATACTTTGGTCACACAAACCGAAAATAAAATCACCATAAACAACCAGTTGGTGGAATTGGATTTTGGGGTGTATGCCCCTCCGCAAATTCAGGTGGTAAACAACCGTACCTATATTTTGGTATGGGATAATCAGTCGGGAAAAGTATATGTGTTTAATCGAGATGCAGCTCTTTTGGATAGCTTCCCTGTAATGGGCGAAAACTGGTCAATGTTAGGACAAGGAACGCCTGGGTCGGCGCTCTATTTGGCAGCTCAAAATAACAGACAAGAACTACGGTTTTATCGAATGCCTTAAAACAAATCAGCTTCAAAATGATGGGCAAAGTGTTTTTGAAAAACTTCGCTTACTTCTATTAAATCAATCGCTCTACCCAATTCCTTTTGCATAGAGGTAACCCCTTTGTTACGAATACCACAGGGAACAATATAATCAAAGTACGACAAATCTGTATTCACATTTAGAGCAAAGCCGTGCATGGTCACCCAACGGCTGGTACGGATTCCCATGGCACAAATCTTTCTTGGGGTATCACTCTCTGGGTCTAACCAAACGCCTGTTTCTCCCTTGCTACGAGTTGCCAAAATACCAAAGTCAGCAAGTGTGGCAATGATACATTCTTCCAATAACCGCAGGTATTTGTGGATATCGGTAAAAAAACAATCCAAATCCAAAATGGGGTACCCCACCAATTGCCCTGGACCGTGGTAGGTAATGTCGCCTCCTCTATTGGTAGGGTGAAAACTAACTCCTTTTTCCGCGAGGGTATTATTGTTAATAAGCAAATGGTTTTTATCCCCGCTTTTCCCAAGTGTATAGACATGCGGATGCTCTACAAACAGCAAATGATTTTCGGTAGAACCCTGGGTATCTGGGTTTCTGCGGTTGTGGATTTTTTGGCTTATGGTACGCTGAAACAGTTCTTGCTGTAAATCGGTAACGGCATCGTAAGCTGCCAATCCCAATTGACGCACCTGAACCACAGGCTTAAGGCTCATAATAAAACGGTCGGTTTAGAATAATAAGCGCACCGATAACACCTGGCACCCATGCGCAGAGCGTAAGTAAAAAAACAATGAGTACAGAACCACAGCCACGGTCGATAACCGCCAAAGGAGGAAATATAATTGCTAAGAAAACCCGAAATATGCTCATGTAAATTCAAAGATACAAATTCAGGTGTACTTGAGAACTCATACGCTTTGGTTATCTTTGCGACAGAAAAAATTGGGATGCACGAATTATCAGAACAAGAACTTGTCCGCAGAGAAAAATTAGCTAAACTTCGTGAGTTAGGTATAGACCCCTACCCTGCTGCTGCATTTGACACCACACACTATGCCACTGACATTACAACAACATTCAAAGAAGGCAACAAGGTTTGTTTGGCTGGCCGATTAATGTCAAGACGCGTGCAAGGAAAAGCAAGTTTTGCCGAATTGCAAGATGCCACAGGAAGGATACAACTCTATTTTAACAGAGATATTTTGTGTCCTAATGATGATAAAACCCTATACAACGATGTCTACAAAAAGCTTTTGGATATTGGTGATATAATTGGTGTAGAAGGAACATTATTTACCACGCAAGTTGGCGAAAAAACCGTTGAGGTGCACAAGCTTTTTGTATTGAGTAAATCGTTGCGGCCGTTACCACTGCCAAAAGTGGATGCAGAGGGCAATACCTATGATGCCTTTACCGATCCAGAGCAACGCTACCGCATGCGCTATGTTGATTTGATTGTAAATCCACACGTAAAAGATGCCTTTGTAAAGCGTACCAAAATCACCAATACCATACGTTCATTTTTTAATGAACGTGGTTACTTGGAGGTGGAAACTCCTATTTTGCAACCTATTCCAGGAGGTGCCGCTGCGCGTCCGTTTGTTACGCATCACAATGCGCTAAACATTCCATTATACTTACGCATTGCCAACGAATTGTACCTCAAGCGCCTTATTGTGGGTGGTTTTGATGGTGTATATGAATTTGCCAAAGACTTTAGAAATGAGGGGATGGACAAAACCCATAATCCAGAGTTTACTGTAATGGAGCTTTATGTGGCGTATAAAGATTATGACTGGATGATGGAAACCACAGAAACCCTTCTTGAAGAGGTAGCAGTAGCAGCCAACGGCAGCTCCTTAGTACAAGTGGGCGAACATACAATAGAATTTAAAGCGCCCTATCCAAGGATACCTATTTCGGACGCGATAAAGCAACACACAGGCGTTGATGTTTCGGAAATGAACGAAGATGCATTGCGCAAAACGGCACAACAATTGGGTCTTGAAGTGGATGAAACCATGGGCAAAGGAAAACTTATTGACAAGCTATTTGGCGAGCTATGTGAGCACCATTACATCCAACCCACATTTATTACAGACTACCCAAAAGAAATGAGTCCATTGACAAAAGCGCACCGTAGTAAACCCGGGCTTACTGAGCGTTTTGAACTCATGGTTAATGGGAAAGAGTTGGCAAATGCCTACTCGGAGCTTAACGATCCGATTGACCAACGTGAGCGTTTTGAAGACCAAATGGCATTATCAGCCAAAGGAGATGATGAAGCGATGTTTATTGACCAAGATTTCTTGCGAGCGTTGGAATACGGTATGCCTCCTACCTCAGGAATTGGCATTGGCATTGACCGCTTAACAATGTTATTGACCAATAACAGTTCTATTCAGGAGGTATTGTTTTTCCCGCAAATGCGACCAGAAAAGAAAGGACCAACGCTAACGGATGAAGAACAAATCATTATTGGGCTATTGCAAAAAGAAAGCCCTACAGCGCTAAAAACATTAAAGGAACATTCGGGACTGAGCAATAAAAAGTGGGATAAAGCCATCAAAGGTCTTACGAGCAAATCAGTGGTAGAAGTGACCAAGACTGATGACGCGTTGACGGTTTCGCTCCGCTAATTGAAGAATTTATTAAAGTTATACCGTGTATAGGGGTTGTCCCCTTGGGAAATCCAGAGGGTAGCTGTTGCGCTAATGAGGCTTTTGCTACTAGTATCTCCAAATTCAATTACTATTTTAAATTTGAATAACAAATATTCAAAAAGGATTGTTTATTTCTAATATAATTAACAGTTTAGCAATATATTATTGAAACATTATGAAATTATTTTTACGTCTTTTATTTGTGTTGTGCTTTGCAATCCAAACGAACGCTCAAATTCCAAAGCTATTTAAAAAGAAAAAAGCGCCTGAGAAAACGGAAACTCCAAAGCCCAAAAAGGAAAATAAAAATGGCATTAAACCTTTCGACAAAGTCATTACCGAAAAAGCCATTTCTGATACTGGTTTATTTAATGTACATCAGGTTGATAACGACTATTTTTATGAAATACCAGATTCTTTATTTGGCAAAGAAATGCTTATGGTTACCCGAATTGCCAAAACTGCTTCGGGAATTGGTTTTGGGGGCGGAAAACAAAACACACAAGTATTACGCTGGGAAAAAGATGCAAAAAAAGTATTGTTGCGCGTCATATCACATGAGGTGGTTGCAGCGGATTCGCTTCCCATACACGAGGCGGTAGTAAATTCTAATTTTGAGCCCATACTCTATCGTTTTGACATAAAGGCGATAGGTAAAGATTCTACTTCTACAGTCATTCAAATGAATACATTTTTTGAGGATGATGTAAAAGCAATTGGATTTCCACAATCGCGACGAAAAACATATAAAATTTCAAGTTTAGATAAATCTAGGTCGTTTATTAATAGCTTAAAAAGTTATCCTCTTAACCTCGAGGCAAGGCATATAAAAACCTACAATTCCAGTGAACCCCCTTCAAATTCCAGTACGGGTTCTATTACTTTGGAGATAAGTAACTCCATGATTTTACTCCCTGAAAAACCCATGCGAAGACGCTATTTTGACGCACGTGTGGGGTGGTTTTCACGCGGACAAACCGATTATGGGTTAGATGTTCAAAAAAGCAAAACGGTACGTTACTTAGACCGTTGGCGACTTGAAGTCAAAGATGAAGACCTCGAAAAATTTAAGCGTGGAGAATTGGTTGAACCCAAAAAACCTATCGTCTACTACATTGATCGAGCTACGCCAAAAAAATGGATTCCGTTTTTAAAACAAGGTATCGAAGATTGGCAGGTTGCATTCGAAGCGGCAGGGTTTAAAAACGCTATTATTGCTAAAGACCCGCCAACTCCAGAAGAAGACCCCGAGTGGAGTCCTGAAGATGTGCGTTATTCGGTAGTGCGCTATTTGGCTTCGCCGATACCAAATGCCAATGGACCACACGTAAGCGATCCGCGTTCTGGAGAAATTTTGGAGTCAGACATCAACTGGTACCACAACGTGATGACCTTATTGCGCAATTGGTTCTTTGTACAAACTGCAGCCATAAATCCTGATGCG
>CBFICG010000035.1:0-12361 GCA_965661025.1 Flavobacteriaceae bacterium
CGGCGGAAAGGGTTCTACACATTTTCATCGAGAGAAATACATTACAAAAGGCGGTCCAGATGGTGGTGATGGAGGTCGTGGCGGACATGTAATTTTGCGTGGCGACAAAAACCTTTGGACGCTAATTTCGTTTAAGTTTAAACGTCATTTTAAAGCAGAACACGGGCACCACGGAAGCAAAAGTAGGAGTACGGGTGCCGATGGCGAAGATTTAATTATACCTGTTCCGCTGGGTACGGTAGTGTTGGACTCAGAAACAGGAAATCGTATTGCAGAAATTACTGCAGAAGAAGATGTCATTGTTGCACCAGGGGGTATGGGTGGACGTGGGAATTGGCATTTTAAAAGCCCTACCAATCAAGCACCACGTTATGCGCAACCTGGAAAAGAAGGTATTGAACGTGATATCACCCTTGAGCTAAAAGTATTGGCCGATGTGGGTCTTGTGGGTTTTCCCAATGCTGGAAAATCAACACTGCTAGCAGCTTTGACATCGGCAAAGCCCAAAATTGCAGACTATCCCTTCACGACACTAAAACCTAATTTGGGCATTGTACAACATCGTAATTTCACCTCTTTTGTGATGGCAGATATTCCTGGCATTATAGCGGGCGCAGCAGAGGGAAAAGGATTAGGACATTATTTTTTACGCCACATCGAACGCAATAGTGTTTTACTTTATGTTATTCCTGCCGATGCTACTGATATTAAAGAACAATTTACTATTTTGAACAGTGAATTGACACGGTATAATCCCGAGCTGTTAGACAAAAATTTTATGATAGGTATTTCAAAAGCAGATTTGTTAGACGAAGAGCTATATGCTGCTATTGCAGCGGAATGTAAAGTGGCTTTTAAAGCTGTTCCTTTAGTTTTGTTTTCATCTGTTTCGCAACATGGGATTCCTACACTAAAAGATACGTTATGGGACTTACTCAACGCATAATTTTTCTATTTTTTTGTGTAACGAGTTCTTTTGGACAGCGTATTCCACAAGCTTTATACAATCCTGTTGATGTAACGTCAGCACAAGAAAAACGCATACGTGCATTGGATACTGTTAATGCCAAAACACAAGCGCAACGAGAAGAACTTGCACAACTTTTTGCTGCCACTACTGCTTACGAAAAATCTTTTGTGCTCTTGGAAGAATTGGCAGCGGAATTTCCAGATAATATTGACTATCAATTTTTATTGGGTGGCGTATCGGGTATTTTGGCTTCAGAATTGCCAAGGACAAAATCCTTACCCTATGTCAAAGCAATGAAAAATGCTTTTGAAGCGGCAGCCCAACTCGACCCTACATCTCTTAAGGTTCAAATGGTATTACTAGAGCTATACACGGAGTTGCCGTGGATTTTGGGTGGCAGCAACAAAAGGGCAGAGGAAACTTTGGAAATTATAAAGTCGTTATCTGTCATTGAAGGATTTTTGGCAACAGGTTATTTTTATCGTTACACAAACAAAAATAAAGAGGCTTTGGTGGCCTATTTGAACGCGATTAATGAAGTTCAGATGTGTAATTATCCTTTTGAATTTTTGAAAGATTCCTACTATCGTTTGGCAGTACTTGCGTTTTATTTGCAAAAAGATAAGGCCAAAGCAAGGTGTTTGTTTTCTAAATTTCTGGATGTTTACGACAATGGGGCATCCTACCCAAAATCTTTTGCAACGCATTATTTGAATAAAATTTCCAAACCAGAACGTGTTGATACAAACATGGAAGCTATTTTGGTGGAACACGATAAACTAACCGCTTGGATCCAAAACAACTTTAAGTAGAGGTTATGATTCTGATCTATACTGCTGTTGTCAAACCTCGAATCCGTTATATTTTTAGT
Source organism: Flavobacteriaceae bacterium (assembly GCA_965661025.1). Classification (GTDB taxonomy): domain Bacteria; phylum Bacteroidota; class Bacteroidia; order Flavobacteriales; family Flavobacteriaceae; genus UBA7446. The sequence goes on from CBFICG010000035.1 coordinate 1,842, forward strand.
CATTTTTTTGAGAGTAGAATGGGAGAGGAGGTTGTATTTACGTCTGATCTAAGTACTTTTATTGCCCACGGCGGCGCAAAGATGTCATATGGTGATGCCCCGCTTGGAAATGAGTTTTTTATTGCGGCTCACGGATTACTTATAGCACAAGGGATCAATGCTGTTGAGCCTCGTGTATTTGATTGGGATGGATTGCCTGCGTTTTTTGCTACACAAGAAAGTAGCTTTTTACCTTTTGATTTTTTTGCTGCTGCTTTTTATTTAATGTCACGCTACGAAGAATACCAGCCTTTTGCTGCAGATGATTTGGGAAGATTTACCTCTGACCAGTCATTGGCACACAAGCATAACTTTTTAGATATGCCACTTGTGGATTTGTGGTTTAAACGGTTTTTATCGGTTTGGTATGCTTTTTTTGAAACGGATTTACCCAAGCGGGTTTCACCAAAGCTCTCACTCGTTGTAGAGGTTCCACAATTGTTTGCCTATAAACACAAGACGATATTTCGTTCTTTTTCCGAGGGGCTTCAAGATCTTTTTAAATTTCGATTTGTACTGCTTTTTGATAGAGTTATGGTGCTTTTAGGCATTCGTGTAGATCCACTGGCTCATTTGTACAATTGGATTGAAGTTATGCTGCAACATGTAAGTTCAGTACGTTTTTTTGTGTTGTACACGTCACTTGGAGTTCATGATAGAAGTTTAAGTGTATTCAATACCACGCATCAACAAGGTATAAAAAGTATTTCAGATTACGCTGCTACAGCACCCTTGGCATCCTTTGAATCCTCGCTAAACGCAAATGGTTTAGGTACCGATATTGATCGTTTTTCAGCGCTAATTCATCGGCCCATTAAATCCATTCGACAGCATAAATTGGTGTTGCGCTTCCCCTACACCTATCGTTTGTTTGCATCATTAGGTATCAAAAACGATTATTCTATGCAGTATGTTGATGCGCCTGGTTTTCGGGCAAGTACTGCGTTTCCCTTTCGCTTTTATGATTTGGGCGATGAACAACAAACTCCGTTAACCATTCACCCTGTTTGCTTGAGTGAATCGCATATTCGCGGCCAACGTTTTTCAAGAAAAATGCGCCAGTTGTTTTTAACGTATAAGGAGCGTCTTGACAAGCTTCATGCGCCTTTTATTGTATCGCTGACCAATGAAAGTTTCAATTCACGCTCAAAGAATGCGACATTTTTAACTGCTTTAAATAAACTATTAACGCATGATTAATGAACAATTAAAAGCGCTTTATTTTGATTTAGATCATACCCTTTGTGATTTTGAAACAAACTCCGCCTTGACGTTTAAAGCGTTGTTTATTGAGTACGATATTGCACTTGATTTACACCAATTTTTAGCGGTTTATATTCCTAATAATAATATGTATTGGAAGCGTTATAGAGAAGGAAAAATTGACAAGGAAACCTTGCGATTTGAGCGACTAAAAACCGTTTTTGATGCCTTAAATTATCCCGCAACAACGGCGCTTATCGATGATTTGTCCGATGCTTATATTCAAACATTGCCCGAATACAATACCCTTTTTGAAGGTGCAATAGAAATGTTAACAGCACTGAAACCACATTATGCATTGCATATAATTACCAATGGTTTTCAAGATGTGCAGTATTTTAAAATGAAACATTCAGGATTGTTGCCTTTTTTTGACACCGTTACAGATTCATCATCTGTAGGGGTAAAAAAACCTGACCCCAAGATTTTTGAGTACGCGTTAGGAGTTGGACAAGTTGCTCCAAACCAAGCTGTAATGATTGGAGATAATTTGGAAGCCGATATTGAAGGCGCTTTAGCCGTCGGAATGCATGCCATACATTTTATGCCCCTTGAAAAAAAACATCCAACACATTACACAGAAATTGACAAATTACAGGAATTAAAATTCTTACTCTAATTATTTTGTCGGTAATATTCGTAAAGTACTAAGGCTGTTGCTACAGATACATTGTAAGAGTCTAGCGTGTTGTTTATTGGTATTTTAATCTGCTCATCGCAAAGGGTAAGGATTCCTTTACTAATCCCTTTATTTTCATTGCCCATCACAACTGCGACCGATTGTTTTAAGTTGGTATCGGCAATATAATGCGCTGCTTTTTCAGTACACCCCATAAGTGTTATGCCATGAGATTGCAGTAAATATATGGCATCTTTCAGGTGACTAACACGAACGATAGGGATGTGAAACGCACCTCCCGCAGAAGCTTGTATGGCAATATTGTTTAGTGGTGCAGCACCTGTTTGTCCTATGACAATACCACTGGCACCCAAGCCCACAGCAGAACGAATAATGGCACCAAAGTTTCGAACATCGGTAATGCCATCTAAGAGGATAAAGAGTTGTTGTTTGCTGGTGTCGATAATATCTTCAAGAGCGGCAAATTGAATTTCACCCAAAAGTGCCACAAACCCTTGGTGGTTTTCTTTGGTGAGTTTGTAAAGTTTTTGTTCCGGAACAAACGAGTAGGATACTCCAGCGCGCATCACTTCATCTTTAAGTTTTTGTGCCATAGGAGATTTTAGCCCATTCTCAATAAAAACTTTTTGAATTCTGGAGGGCTCCTGAATGGCTTCTCGAACGGCGTTTATGCCGAAAATAATTTGGTCTTTATTTAACACGAATTACTCAACGTCATTAAGTTACTGTATAACTACTTTAGAAGTAAAACTACCAGAATTTGTGTTAACTTCAACTATGTAGATGCCAGAATTTAATTTAGATGCATTGATTTTAAACAAACTAACATCTTTAAGATTGTTTTTTTCAATCAGTCTTCCTGACAGGTCATAAAGTGTGTAGTTTTTAAAAATATATAAATCTCCTTTTTGAAATACATTGATGTGATTGGAATCTCTGCTGAAGGAAGTTATTATTTTTTCGAGCTTATCTTGTTTAAATTCTGTTGTTAGCGTCGAAACATTTCCTTTTCCTGAAATTATTAAAGAATAAGTTTGATCTTCCAAAAGTGTTCCCTTGTGGCTCACTTCAATTGTGTAAGTTCCAGTTGGGTTTTCAATTTCAATTTTTTCTAGGTTATCCACAAGGTTATCCCCTTTTAACGCAGGTGCAGTCATATCGTTTGTGTCTAATTTCCAAGGATAAAAAGTTTCATTCTCTTGAAATATGCGAATGTCAAGATCGTTTACTAAATCCGCTTCAGTAAGAAGCGACTCTTTGTAGGGGTCATTCCATGCAAGGGTTACAACGAGTGGCTCATTTGAAGCTTCATCTGTAACAAAATTTAATGTGTAATTCCCATTATTTGACAAGTCATTTTCTAATAATCTAAACGGGTCTATTTCTTTGCTTTGAATTACTTTAACTGCTTTTTCAACATTCATTAATCCATAACCTGTTTTTGGGTCAGGTCCTACAACAGATTTTGAACCCCAATATGGTATGTCTGTTGCAGTGTGACATACCAATGCTCTCACCGTAGAAGAAAGCATGTAAGTGTCGTTTAGCATTTTATATTGTTGTTGTAATAAAGCAATGGCACCGGCTACAGCAGGGCCTGAAAATGAGGTTCCACTTGACACGGAGTAAAAGCCAGTTTCGTTTGGTTCATCTTCATTCCAAGTAGCACATAGTACTTCTTTTCCTAATGCAGCAATTTCTGGTTTTATTCTAAAATCATTGGTTGGTCCTGCAGAACTAAATCCACTGGGTGAAATAAAATCACCAAATTCTTGGTTTAAGTTAATTGATGCAACATTAATTTGGTTTTTTGCAAGAGCGCCATCGACGAGGTAATCATAATTTGGATGTTCCTGCCCCTCATAACTTATATCTCCTTCATTACCAACAGCTTGTACATAAATCCAATATGGAAATAAATTTGATGCTTCATCAATAAATTGGTCCCACTCACCATATTTTCCAATTTCCGAAGCTTCGAATCGCTGCTCTCCATCGTCATTTAAAATAGAATATCCATAGGAGTGATTTGAAATGATAAACTCTGGATTTGATTCCAATTCTTGTACAATTTCAAACCTGTCATTTGTGTAATTATAATATTTAAGTTTTGATAATTTTGGCGCTAAACCAGTAACATCATAAACTTCATTGTGATAAATACCCTTTGATATTATTGTTGATACTACTCGTGTACCATGACTGTTTTCTATGTTTTGTGATTCATTAGGAGATGTTTCGATAATGGTTTCACCTGTTTCTGTGTCAACAAACTCATTATGCGTCTTAAAAATCGACTTTGAATCCCAAACATGCACTTGTATTCCTTCTCCATTTAAATTAACACCCAATGGTCCAGAACTATTTTTTACCTTATCTGCTTTTAGTAAATCAACTTGGGATTTACCGTCATATGATTTGTAGTAAACGGGATTCCCGGAAAAAGTGATTCCATCTGGTCTGATTATATTATTGTTGTTATCTCTTATCAGATTAGGATGATTGGTTTCTATCAGAATATCAATTCTTTTGTTGAGATCTTCTATTTTAGCGTATAAAGAGCTGAGTTTCTCGTTGTATGCTTTTTTTTGTGAAGATGTATCTAGCTTCAAAACAGAACAACCTGCAACTACAAGTAAAAAAATAAATATTTTTCTCATTTTAAACAAAAAACACCTGCCATATACTAATGACAGGTGTTAAATATAATTTAATTAATTTAAATTAAAGTCTTGCTGTATTGACAGAATCATCAATATATTCATTTGCGTCAATTTCAGCTTGAGGAATACATAAAATAAATCTTTTGTCGTCTGGTTCTAGATTTAACATTACTCTATGATTACCAGTTCTTGTTATTCCTTTTCTTAATCGCTTAGCGTCAAACCACTCTACACCAAGTTCACAATACATTTCTTTACGTCTCTCAACCATGATTTCATCAATCAAATCTTGGCCTGTATTGCCAGAAGCTACTGCATTTGGATCTCTAGTTGTTTGTAATGTGGTTAACAGTGATGCAGCAGCAGCGTTTTGTCCTTGTCTAGCTTTTGCTTCCGCTTCGATCAACATCATTTCAGGAGCTCTCATCATAATCATATCGGAGTCAAATGCAAATGTAAATTTACTAGTAACCCATGCAAACCAAGCTGCTGTATTATTCGAATAATAGTGATAAAAGGTATTTCTCGAGTCAGTGTCAGAGAATAGCTGAACAAAGTCATTATTAAAGAATGTACCTTGATATGGGCCGTTTTCATGGTCTGAAAATACATGAGGAGCAACGTAGTAATAACTTGATTGATCTGTTGTTTGCGCCATTGCCCACATAACCTCAGTCATTGACATGTCGTCGAATCCATCTCCGTATTGGCTATTAACTATTGAAAAACCTGTGCGCGCAGCCGCCGCACTTGCTTCAGCTTCAGCATATTCACCTAGATACAAGTGAACACGTGCTTTGAACCCCTCAATAACGTTTTTGTTTAAATAGGTCTTATTTATTCTACTAGCTGATGCTAAAGCACTAGCTTGCGATAAATCAGACTTAATTTGAGCAAACAATTCTGTTATTGTTGACATTGGCTTAGAATCAGTTGCTGGCTCTGTGTAAATTGGCGGAGCATCGGCATCTGGGTCATAGCTTGGGTGGTGATTGAATTCTAAAGCAAGTTGGAAATAATAAAAGCCTCTTAACCCAAGGAATTGTGCCATTAATTCATCTTTATCTGAATCTGCAATTCCAGTTGCTTCATTCAATCCCTTTATACCAATATTTGCTTGATTTATCATGTAATAAGGAAATTCCCAGGTAAAAACAGTTCTCCCATATGTGGGAGCTCTGTATGTATGATCATAATCCCAAAGGAACCATGTTGCCTTTGTTAAAACGTCATTTGCTTTCACATCTCTAGCGTAATACATAGAGTAAAGACCTCCATTGTGAGTATCGGTAAATTGATAACGTGCCCTTCTGTGTATACCAGAAAGAAATGCTTCTACACCAGCTTTTGATGAAAAAACAACGCTGGAGTTAACACTAGATGTGGGGGCTGGATCATCTAGATAGCTTTCATCACATCCTACAAATAAAAAGGATGAAAGTATGACAAATAAGAATATTCTATTAAGTTTCATTTTTTTATAATTTAATATTTAGTCCAAGAGAAACAGTTTTCATTAGAGAGGATCTTGCATTAGTAAGACCACTTAAAGTTTGTTCAGGGTCAATTCCGTCATGACCTGTGAAAGTGAATAAATTATCACCTTGTAAGAATAAACGAATGCTTTCGGTTTTAAGTTTACTATTTACCGCGTCACTGAAATTATATCCAATGGTTAGTGCTTTTACTCGAGCCCAATCATTTTTATAGAGGAAGCGAGTAGAAGTTGCATTAAAATCATTTGATGCATTAAGTAATAAAGGAACATCAGTTATATCACCAGGTTGTTGCCATCTTCTAAACAAATCAGGGTGACCTTGTTCATTTCTTTCAAATCCGTTCATTAGACCAGCATACTCAGAATCATACTGATAGCTACCCAAACTGAAATAAATAAGTGTTGAGAAATCAAAGTTCTTATAGCTTAAACTAGCATTGAATCCCCCTGTATATTTTGGAAGCGAGGTTTTATCATCGATATAATATCTTGTTGCTTCACCGTATTCTTTGGTAGTTTCTCTTTCACCCGTTGGGTTTCCATCAGCATCAAGAACATCTTTATACCACATTCCATACCCGTCATCTGGATCTACACCAGCCCATTCTCGGATAAACCAGTGATATAGAGATTTTCCAACCATCCATTTTTTAGTACCACCTATGAACTCTTCTTGAGTAAGTTCAGTAATTTCATTATTATTTGTTGTAATATTAAATCCGAGGTCTAATTTTAAATTTTCTTTATCAATAACGTTATTCGCATTAATAGTAAGTTCAACCCCTGAATTTTTAATTGATCCAACATTTGTTGTAATACTTGAATTTCCTGTAGAAATAGCTAACGGTTTGTCGTATATCAAGTCGATAGATTCCCTTGTATAATAGTCAACAGAACCAGAAATCTTATTATCAAAAAGCTCAAATTCAAGACCAATATTTGATGTAGCTGTTTTTTCCCAGCTTAATGTTGGATCTACAACACTTTGAGACAATACACCTGTATTATCAAGGTTATTCCACCCTGTAGAGAACAATTGCATGTATGGGAAATAACCAATACCACGGTTGTTACCTACTTCTCCATAGCTGTATCTTACTTTTAAGAAATCAATAGCGTCAACATCGAAAAAGTCTTCATTTGTAACAACCCAAGAACCAGCAACAGAGAAGAAATCCCCCCAGCGTACGTCTTTGGCGAACCTTGTGGAACCGTCACGTCTATATGATCCTTCGAAAAAGTATTTTTCATCAAAGTTGTATCGCAATCTGGCTATATAGCTTTCTAAACGTTCTTCACTTACAGCTCCACTTACGCTTTCTGGAGTTGTGCTTCCATTTAACACAGTAACATTTGGCAAGAATCCAACACCTTGTGCTCCGAGAGATGAAACTTTAAGGGCATAATTTTCATAAATAGCATCCAAATTTAAATTGGATTTACCAAAGCTTTCGTTGTACGACAATTGCTGGTTAGATGATACGGTAGTCACAATATTTCTGTCTTGTGAAACCCTACCACCAACAGATGAGGCGTAACCATAAAGATAATGCACATATTCAAAACCATCAAAGGAATCCCTTCCATAAACAAGGGTGGTTTTGAAATTTAAGTTGTCGTTAATTTGATAATTCATGTATGAAGAAGCATTCAAATTGTACGAGTTATTCTCATATTTATAATATTCTAAAGCGCCAGCCGCATTTTCATCTGTAAGTATAGTTCTAGATCCGTTAACCAAGCCGGCACGCGATCCATAATCGTACACTCTATTACCAGCTGCGTCAAGTGAATAACTTCCGTCAGGATTTCTTTCATAAAGAGGATAGAAATTAGGCAATGTATAAATCCATTGTATAACATTGCTAAAACCACTTCCTGACTGAGTTGGGGTATTGCTTACAGTGTTATTGAAAGACATTGATAGACCCATCGAAAGTTTGTCCGTAACATCAGTATCAATGTTAGATCTTAGTGAAAATCTATCAAACCAAGTCGTTTTTACTTGGCCTTCTTGATGTAGATAATTTATCCCAAAGAAGTAATTCGTTTTGTCTGAACCACCAGAATAAGTAATATTATGATCAACTCTTTGCGGACTATCGTTTACTAGTGCATCATACCAGTTTGTATCCCAAAGTGGGTCTGTAATTATGTTTCCACTTGTATTTACTGGATTAGCCGTTCCATAAGGAGAGTATCCTACGCTAGCTCCAAATTCATTGGTAGCCTTTAACCTAGCATCAGCATCAGAAAGACCATCTACATAACGATAGTTGTTTCTCATGGCCTCCCAGTATAGTTCTGACCAATTGTTAATCCCAAGAGTTTGATGTATGTCAACCGCTTCAGATTGTGTTCCAAAGTTTGATGAAAAAGTAAAGGTGCCTTTCGAGTTCTTTTGTCCTTTTTTAGTGCTAATTATAATAACACCATTTGAACCTCTAGAACCATAAATAGCAGCAGAAGCGTCTTTAAGTACCGAAATGGATTCAACTTGTTCTTGCGGAATTGAGTTCAACCCTCCTGCCCATATTGCTCCATCAACAATGATAAGTGGAGATGCAGATGCGTTAATTGAACCAATACCACGAATACGTATGGTTTGTCCTGCACCCGGTATACCACCTGTAGTTAACACCGTAACACCACTAACTGTTCCTTGTAGTGCTTGTGTGATGTTGGTTGCTTGAATTTTTTCTAGCTCTTCAGAAGTTACTGTTTCCACAGCATGGACAAGACTCTTTTTGTCTTGTTTACCATACGCAACAACTATAACTTCATCAAGTGCCGTAGAACTTGTCAATGAAGCATTAGCAGTGGCGCCATTCACTGTTATTTCAGTGGCCTTGTACCCTACGTAGCTTATGACAAGCACATCGCCGTTAGCAGCAGCAATAGAATAGTTACCATCAAAGTCGGCAGAAGTAGCCGTTGAAGTTCCTTTAACTACAACTGTAGCTCCAGGAAGTGGCAGACCATCAGCGTCTGTAACGGTACCTGAAACGGTTTGTTGTGCTAAAGCAACTTGAAACACCATCACGATTGATAATGTTAAAATTTGAATAAATTTAGTTTTCATAATTAAATTGATTGTTAGCAATCATCAAATATGTTAATTAATTGTTAAATAAACAAATTTTATTTGTGAGTTTAAATTTAAAACTTTTTTAAACTAACAACTTACATCGTGAATCAGCGAATTAATACATGTTTAAAAATGTTGCCGCTTGGTGTTTCTATTTCCAAAATATACCTGCCTGAGGCCAAATAGCTTACGTCAAAACGCAATGCGCTGAGCGAAAACACGTCTTTAGTGGTGCGCTTAATCTCACTGCCACTAAGGCTAAGCAATCGTAATCTGCGGAAAGGTAGTTTGTTATTTACTGCTGTTACATTAAAATATGCTTCAGCAGGCATAGGCGCCAGTAAAAAATTATTTTTTTGGATGTTTTCCAATTCTTGTGCAGTAGCCATTATGGTTCCTGGTGGTCCAGAAAGAATCAAAGATGCTTCCTGACTTCCGCTGCTTAAAGTACCCTTATGACTTATTTCAATTTTATATGTACCTACTAAGTTTTCAGCAATTTTTATGTGTTCTAAGTTATCGGCGCTATTATCACCCAAAACAGCAACGGTTTGTTGTGCGTTTGTGGGGAGTTTCCATGGGAAATAGGTGGTGGTGTTTTGAATAATTCTTAAGTCTAAATCATTGACGAGTGTGTTTGTGGCATTTTCTTCCGCATGGGGGTCATACCAGCTCAGTGTAGCCGACAGTGTCCCTTGTTCTTGTACTTGAAAATAAATCGTTTTTGTGTCATTTTCATTCAATTCAATCTCCAATATGGTATTGCTTTCATTTGCATCCTTTTGGATTAAAGCTGCCGCTTTTTCCAAATTTATAGCACCATAACCTGTTTTTACATCCGGTCCTGTGATGTCGAGTGTGTCCCATTGGGTAATATCATCTGCTGTGTGACATAGCAAGGCTTTTGCGGTAGCCCCACGCATAAATACGTTATGGGTTTGTTTGTATAGTTGTTGTAACAATGCCACAGCTGCTGCTGCGCCAGGGGCGGCAAACGATGTACCATTAGTAGCCACATATTTATCCGTTGCTTCAGGATTTTCTTCATCCCAATGTGCAACCCCAACTGCTTGTCCAGCAGCACAGATTTCGGGTTTTATTCTAAAATCGTTGGTTGGACCTGCACTGCTAAATCCCGTTGCAGTAAAATTTTCGCTGTTGTTGTCCATAGAAAAACTCCCAACGGATAATACATTTTTGGAGGTTGTTGTGCCTGTCAATTGATCTAAAAGTTCAACAGTCTGATTTGGATATAATTCGTTTCCATCGTTTCCAGCTGCAACAATGTGTAAGTAGTTAGGGTAGGTATATGTAATTTGGTCAATAACA
>CBFICG010000036.1:0-12137 GCA_965661025.1 Flavobacteriaceae bacterium
CAAGTGGTAATTGTTCCCATATACAAAGGGGATGAGCAACGCACTGCCATTGAGGCTGCTGTTGCGCCCATTGTTGCCGATTTGCAAAAAGCGGATATTCGAGTACATTTTGATAACCGCGATACACACAAACCTGGATTTAAGTTTAATGAATACGAGCTAAAAGGGGTGCCGTTACGTATTGGGATAGGTCCTCGCGATATAGAAAATGGTACAGCAGAATTGGCTCGCCGTGACACCCTCTCAAAAAAGAGCGTTGCGCAAGCTGATTTGGTAAACGAAATCCAATCAAAACTAAATGAAATTCAAAATGCATTGTTTGAGCGTGCACTGGATTTTAGAGCAGAACACACTACAGCAGTAGAAAATTTCGATCAGTTTAAACAAGTTTTGGAAACCAAGGGCGGCTTTATTTCTGCATTTTGGGATGGCACCGAAGCGACTGAAACTGCGATTAAAGAAGCAACAAAAGCTACCATTCGTTGTATTCCCCTTGATGGAAAAAACGAAAATGGCAGTTGTGTATACTCTGGAAAACCAGCGACAAAACGGGTTTTATTTGCTAAGGCATACTAATCAAAAATATATGTTGCAAGTTTGTTAGGTATCCTATAAATTTGCACCTCGTTAAATCCGAAAGGCCCGTTCGTCTATCGGCTAGGACGCCAGGTTTTCATCCTGGTAAGAGGGGTTCGATTCCCCTACGGGCTACAAAAATTATTATATGGCAAATCATAAATCCGCCTTAAAAAGAATTCGTTCAAACGAAACAAAGCGTCAACGTAACCGTTTTCAGCATAAAACAACGCGTAACGCTATACGCGACTTTAAAGCGCTAGAAAAGAAAAAAGAGGCCGAAAAGAAGCTTCCCCTTGTAGCATCCATGATTGATAAGTTAGCAAAAAACAACATCATTCATGCCAACAAAGCTGCAAACCTAAAGTCAAAACTAGCAAAGCACGTTAGTACCCTTTAACTAAACATATATAACTAACAATATAAAAAAAGGCTTCCCTAGAGAAGCCTTTTTGCGTTTAATATACCAAAATGTTATGCATTCATGGAAATCAAAAACTCCTCGTTGTTTAATGATTTTTTGATACGGTCGCTGATAAACTCCATAGCTTCCACGGGGTTCATGTCAGCGAGGTATTTGCGCATAATCCACATCCGTTGAATGGTGTTTTCGTCTAAGAGTAAGTCGTCTCGGCGCGTACTAGAAGATACAAGGTCAATAGCTGGGAAAATACGGCGGTTTGAAATACGGCGGTCAAGCTGCAATTCCATGTTTCCTGTTCCCTTAAATTCTTCAAAAATCACTTCATCCATTTTGGATCCGGTTTCGGTAAGTGCCGTAGCAATTATCGAAAGGGAGCCGCCATTTTCAATGTTTCGTGCTGCACCAAAGAAACGCTTTGGTTTGTGTAGTGCATTGGCATCTACACCACCACTCAAAATTTTACCAGAGGCAGGCTGTACAGTGTTATATGCACGTGCTAATCGTGTAATAGAGTCTAATAAAATCACTACATCATGACCACACTCCACAAGGCGTTTTGCTTTTTCGAGTACGATATTGGCAACCCTTACGTGGCGGTCAGCGGGTTCGTCAAACGTAGAAGCCACTACTTCGCCTTTTACGTTGCGTTGCATATCCGTAACTTCTTCTGGACGCTCATCGATGAGTAAAATAATTTGATACACCTCGGGGTGGTTAGCTGCAATGGCATTCGCTACATCCTTTAGCAGCATTGTTTTTCCCGTTTTCGGCTGTGATACTATCATACCACGTTGCCCTTTTCCAATAGGACAAAATAAATCCATTACTCGAGTAGAGATAGTACTTTGCTTATCGGCAAGGTTGAATTTTTCTTGTGGGAAAAGCGGTGTAAGGTGTTCAAACGATACGCGGTCTCTAACAACATCGGGTGAAAGTCCGTTAATGAGCGACACCTTAATAAGCGGAAAATATTTTTCACCTTCTTTTGGCGGACGAATATGCCCCAAGACAGTATCACCCGTTTTAAGTCCAAACAGCCGCACTTGCGAATTGGAAACGTAAATATCATCTGGTGAAGACAAGTAATTGTAATCTGATGAGCGAAGGAAACCGTATCCTTCGGGCATCATTTCCAACACGCCTTCACTTTCTATAATACCTTCAAACTCATAATCAGGCTCGCGGTAGCGGTTTCTGTTGTCTTTGTTGTGATTAGGATCTTTACTGTTATTATTTCCGTTAGAACTCATGTTTCCATTGCCGTTTCCATTACCGTTTTGGTTGTCCTTGTTGTTGCCCTTGTTACCGTTGTTGCCGTTGTTGCCCTTGTTACGGTTTTTGTTTTGAGCTGTTTTTACCTCTTGAGACTTAAGCCTGTTTGTGGTTTTTTCTGCTCTTTTTGTGGGTGTTCTCCTTGGGTTGTCGGTAGTTTCTTTTTTGAGAGGGGGTTGCTCAGAGGCTTCTTTTTCTTTTTCTCCTGGCTCAGGAAGTGTAGATTGATGGTCAATTATTCGATATGTAAGCTCAATTTTTTTGAGTCCTGTAATCTTTTTTAGACCTAATTCTTTTGCAATTTCTTGCAATTCAGCAAGCTTTTTTGCTTTTAATTCTGATAATTCAAACATGTGTGGTTGGGTAAAATATAAATTGTAATATCGTAGGCTGAAGTTGTTGCCTGTTTAGCAAACATACAACTTTTTTTATTTTTGACACATATAAATTTCCTTTTGTGGTTGCTATTTCTGTTGTTGTGCCTTTTTTTAACGAGGAAGCCTATTTAGAGCAAGTTGTAAATGCGTTGTTAGCACAAACATATGCCCTTCAAGAATTGATTTTAGTAAACGATTGTTCTACAGATAAGTCCGTAGAAATTGCCAAAACTTTGGCTAGCAAACACGACTCGGTTCAGCTAATTTCCACTAAAACTACTTCAGTTCATCAACCTGGAGAAAAAGTTGTTCATGCTTTTAACTGCGGTTTTTCGGCACTTACAAAACCATGGGATGTGGTTTGTAAGTTTGATGCAGATATTATCTTTCCTCCACATTATTTAGAAACCTTAGCTAACGCTTTTAAAGCGAATGCACATTTGGGAATGTTTTCTGGTGTACTGACCATTGAGAAAAACAGCTCATGGGAATTGGAAAATATCTCCTCTCAACACGTACGTGGTCCCGTAAAGGCATACAGCAACAGTTGTTTTTCGGCTATTGGCGGATTGCGTCCTGCGTTGGGGTGGGACACCTTAGATGAATTGTTGGCGTTATACCATGGATTTACTATAAGAACAGACGACACACTACTTGTAAAGCACTTACGCCCAACAGGTTTTCAATACAACCGAAATGCCGCCAAAGCCAAAGGTGCAGTTTTTTACGTTTTGGGTTATGGATTTACTTTGGGGATACTTGCTTCTATTAAGTGGTCACAAACACAGCACGGAAGTTTGATGGGTGTACTTCTTGGGTTTTTGTATGCGTGGTTCAAAAGAAAACCGAAATTAGTAACAATCAAAGAAGCAAGGTTTATTCGCAAGTATCGTTGGTCACGAATTCGCAGCCGCTTTATCGGCTAATTCAATCACGACCAAATCTTTCGCTTTTCCATTGGACAGCTTAAATTTAATTAAGGTTTGTTTTTTGTGAAACCCATGCTTTCCCGCTGCCCCCGGATTGATGTAAAGCAATTCTCTATCATTGTCATAAGCAACTTTTAGGATATGTGAGTGTCCGCAGATGAAAAGTTGTGGCTTTAGCCTTGTTAACTTCTCGGAGACACCCTTGGCATATCTTTTTGGTCTTCCACCAATGTGCGTCATGAATACGGTAACGCCTTCAAGCTCAAAAAATAAATCTTCAGGAAAATGCTGCCGAATAGCGGCATTATCAATGTTTCCATAGACTGCTCTGAGCGGCTTTAGTTTTTCCAGGGCGTCTGTTACATCAAAACTACCAATGTCGCCTGTATGCCAAATTTCATCTACATCTTTGGCATAGTCCAAAATTCGGGAATCTAAAAAACTGTGCGTATCGGAAAGCAACAATATCTTTTTCATCATCTTTGCACAAAATTACAGTTTTGCGCTTCTTTCTGGAACTTTCATACAAAGGAACTTTATACCACGGATGGCAACGCCAGCCAAATGCCTTGTCTGTACAGCAGCTTTTGGAGGAGGCTATGAGTACATTGTTGGGAAAAGAAATACAACTAGTAGGAGCAGGAAGAACAGATACTGGGGTTCATGCTAAACAAATGTTTGCGCATGTTGATGCGGATATTTCTATGGATACGGCGAACGAGCTGGCACATCGCCTTAACCGATTTTTACCTGAAGGCATTGCCATTCACGGTATGCATGCTGTTTCCGACAATGCGCATGCCCGTTTTGACGCTACTTCTAGGAGTTATGCATATCATATCACCACTAAAAAAAATCCGTTTACCAGCGATTTTTCTTATTTTTTCAATGCCCTACTAGATGTTGAAACGATGAATACAGCAGCAGCATTGCTTTTAACCCAAACTAATTTTAAGTGTTTTTCACGTTCTAAAACTGATGTGAAAACATATGACTGCAATGTTACCAAAGCCTTTTGGGAACAACATCCATCCGAATTAGTTTTTCATATTTCGGCAAACCGATTTTTGCGCAATATGGTTCGTGCTATAGTGGGTACACTTTTGGACGTGGGCACGGGCAAACTAACGCTTGTAGGCTTTCAAAAGATACTTGACAGTCAAGACAGGACACAGGCGGGAAGTTCTGCCCCAGCACACGGATTATTTTTGACCAAAATTTATTATCCAAACACTATCTTTGAGACGTATGGAAAAGAAAGCATCTAGTAGCCTTTTGGATGTAAGTTTGTTCAAACGCCTTATGGTGTTTGTAAAACCCTACAGCAAAACATTTGCTTTTGTGTTGTTGGCTGCGGTTATGCTGTCTGGTTTTTCCACACTTAGCCCATACTTGTTAAAAATCACGATAGACGATTATATCACTGTAAAAGATTATGACGGCATGTTGCTGCTTATTGCACTTATGGGTGGTACATTACTCATGGAGGTTGTATTTCAGTTTGTCTTTATTTATTATGCCAATTGGTTGGGGCAGCACGTGATTTTTGACTTGCGTAACACGCTGTACACGCATATGTTGCAATTTAAAATGACATATTATGACAATTCTGCTGTAGGACGATTGGTTACACGGGTGGTTAGTGATATCGAAACCATTTCGGGTATTTTTAGTCAAGGCTTATTTATGATTATTGCCGATGTACTCAAAATGCTCGTTGTCATTGTTGTCATGTGGTCTGTGAGTTGGAAACTATCTTTGATAGTTTTTGCTGTGTTGCCACTTATTTTAGTTGCTACACGCAAATTTCAAAAAGCTATGAAAGCCGCTTTTGACGAAGTTCGCACACAAGTAGCAAACCTAAATAGTTTTGTGCAAGAACGCATTTCGGGCATGAGTATTGTACAGCTTTTTGCTCGAGAGCAAACCGAGTCAAAAGCGTTTAGAGCTATAAATGACAAACACCGAAAGGCTTGGCTTAGAACGGTTTGGTATAACTCTATTTTCTTCCCTATTGCTGAACTGTCTACGTCCATTACTATAGGGTTGTTGGTTTGGTTTGGTGGACTTGATGTAATTGCAGGTGCATCTGGTATTACACTCGGAGTTATCTTTTTGTTTATTCAATTATCCCAAATGCTTTTTCGGCCACTTCGGCAAATTGCCGATAAGTTTAACAGTTTACAAATGGGTATGGTTGCCGTACGAAGAGTTGTTGCTGTTTTGGACACCGATGAAGAAATTCCAAATCAAGGGACTATTACAGATAGAGAGATTAAAGGAGCACTACGCTTTGATAAGCTGCATTTTTCCTACACTAAAAACGAAACTGTGCTACATGGCATTTCGTTTGACATGGCGCCCGGTGAAACAGTTGCTTTAGTTGGAGCAACTGGTGCGGGAAAATCAACACTCATCAATATTTTAAGTCGTTTTTATCCCATTGACAGCGGAAGGGTTTTATTAGATGGCGTAGCAATTGAAGACTATGAACGTTCATGGCTACGCAAACAAGTAGGTGTGGTATTGCAAGATGTTTTTCTTTTTGCGGATTCCATTTACAACAACATTACACTTTGGGATACTTCCATAAGCGAAAAAGAAGTAGTAGATGCTGCTAAAAAAATTGGTGTACACAAATTTATTTCAAGTCTTCCCGATGGATATCATTTTAATGTTAAAGAACGTGGAGGAATGCTTTCTACCGGGCAGCGTCAGCTGATAGCTTTTTTACGCGCTTACATCATTAAACCTAAAATTTTAGTACTTGATGAAGCCACGTCGTCCATTGATACCCACGCAGAAAAACTCATTCAAAAAGCCACTAAAGAAATTACAAAAGGCAAAACTTCTCTCGTTATCGCTCACCGTTTGGCAACCGTACAACGTGCAGATAAAATTATTGTTTTGGACGCTGGAAACATTGTGGAAATGGGGACGCATAAAGAATTATTGAACATCAAAGATGGCTATTACAAAAACCTTTACGAAGTACAATTTTTAGCTTCAGCACAAGCGGTCTAATCCATGTCTTTTGAAAGCATTTCGCTGAGCTCTTTGTAGGAGTTAAACGGAATACGTTCGCCATTTCTAAAATAACTTATTGCACCCGTTTCTTCAGAAACCACCAAAACCAATGCATCTGTTTTTTCGGTAATACCCAACGCAGCCCTATGCCGTAGCCCATAGTTTTTTGGAATAGACTTGCTTTCCGAAACAGGAAGTACCACTCGAGTTGCGGTAATGGCATTGTTTTCAACTATGGCAGCACCATCGTGTAATGGAGCATTTTTATGAAAGATACTTTCAATCACAGGAATAGAGACTTCCATATGCACTTCTACCCCCGAAGGTTTTAAAAAATCCAAACTGTTGTTTCGTTCCAATACCAGTAATGCTCCCGTTTTTTGTTTTTTTAAGGCCGAACAGCTTTGTATCAGCACCTCAATATTGAGGTCGGGTTCCTGCGTATTTTGGTTGGTTGTAAAAAGTTTTAAGTAGCGTTTAAAGGTTTTTCGATTTGCCAAATTTGATGAGCCAAGCATCAGTAATAATTTCCTGATTTCTTGTTGAAACACCACAATTAACGCAAACACACCAACACTCATAAATCCACCTAAAATATTACTTAACAGCTCCATGTTTAGGGCATCGGTAATTTTCCAAATGAGATAAAGAATTACAATGCCGACAAAAATATTGATTGCTGCTGTGCCACGAACCAACCGATAGGCGTAATAGAGTAGGAGTGCTACCAACACGATATCCAATACATCGAGTAGATTAAAATCTAAAAAATCAAACATCCTATAAAATTACGTATTAATTGGATATGACGTGTTAACAGCTTCTAGAAGACTTATGGTTTCTTGTGCTTCTTTGACATCGTGAACCCGCAAGATGTGTGCTCCTTGCTGCAAAGCAATAGTGTTAAGTACTGTTGTCCCGTTAAGCGCATGTGCTGCATCTGTTTTTAATGTGTTGTAAATCATAGATTTTCGCGAAACACCAACCAAAAGCGGGATACCATCAATTTGCAGTGTGTGTAGGTATTTGAGTATTTCAAAATTATGGGCCGTAGTTTTTCCAAAACCAAAGCCAGGATCTAAAATAACGTCATCAATTCCCGCCGCACGTGCTTGCGCTATTTTATCAGAAAAAAAATAGCGTACGGCAACAAGAACATCTTTATAACTTGGGTTTTTTTGCATCGTTTGCGGTGTTCCCTGCATGTGCATGGCAATATATGGAACTCCAAGTTCCCCCACGATTTTTAGCATATCGGGATCTAAATTTCCCGCTGAAATATCGTTTACAAGTTGTGCTCCAGCAGCTACTGCTTGAGCTGCTACGATACTGCGATAGGTATCAATAGAAATAAAAACTTCAGGAAAGGTAAGTGCAATTTTTTCAATAATGGGGAGTACACGTTTTAATTCTTCATCTACTGAAATTTTTTTCACACCAGGTTTTGAACTTGCACCGCCAACATCAATAAAGGTAGCCCCTTCTTGGAGCATTTTTTCAGCTTGCCTTAGGGCAGTATCAATACTGTTGTGTTTTCCTCCGTCGTAAAACGAATTTGGTGTTACATTTAAAATACCCATGATTTTGGGTGTTGAAAGATCGATGAGTGTGCCGTTGCATACGATGTTCATAAATTGCGCTTAAAATTGTTGGTAATAAACCAAATCATGTTCATTTTTGACCGAAATTTACAACAAAACAAATCAGGTGGCGCTTACCGAAGCACAATATATGTCAGAAGCATCCAAATGCAAGGAGCTTTTTGAGAAAAAAATGATAGACTACGGCTGTGCGTGGCGCATTCTTCGTACCCCCTCGCTTACGGATCAGATTTTTATAAAAGCACAGCGTATTAGAACCTTGCAGGAAGTGTCGTCCAAAAAAGTAGACGAAGGAGAGGAAGCTGAATTTATTGGCATAGTTAATTACTCTATCATGGCACTTATTCAGCTTGAATTAGGCGTTGCTGACCAACCCGATTTGTCCAATGATGAGGTGATGAAACGTTACACCAAACATGCCGCTGCGACCAAAGAGCTTATGGAACGCAAAAATCACGATTACGGCGAGGCGTGGCGCGACATGCGTGTAAGCTCACTTACTGATTTGATTTTGCAAAAGCTACTTCGCGTGAAACAAATTGAAAACAACGAAGGCAAAACCCTTGTTAGTGAGGGTTTATCGGCAAATTATCAAGACATGATAAATTACGCTTTGTTCGCATTAATTCATCTTAACAATCAACCAAAATAACAGAAATGAGAAAGCAAATAGTAGCAGGAAACTGGAAAATGAATTTAGATGCTACACAAAGCAAGTTGCTTATAGAAGCATTAAATCAAAAGGCATTGCCTGACGCGGTTAGCGTCGCAATTGCTACGCCTTTTGTACATCTTTCGACTGCCGTAAAACTAACTCAAAACAGTGCCATTGACGTAGTGGCGCAAAACATGCATCAAGCTAGTTCAGGAGCTTACACTGGCGAAATTTCTGCAACTATGCTTAAGTCGATAGGAGTGCATGCTACACTGTTAGGACATTCTGAGCGTAGGGCATATTTCCATGAAACCGATGAAATTTTGTCTCAAAAAGTTGATACTGCTTTGGCAAACGGATTGCAGATTATTTTTTGCTTTGGCGAAGAACTTGATCAGCGTAAATCTGGCAGTCATTTTGAAGTTGTTTCAACTCAACTGCGCAAAGCACTTTTCCATTTAGATGCAACCCATTGGGATCAAATTGTTTTGGCATACGAGCCTGTTTGGGCCATTGGAACTGGCGAAACGGCATCACCAGAACAAGCACAAGAAATGCACGCTCATATTCGAAGTGTATTAGCCGCTCAATACGACGATGCCTTAGCGCAAAGCATTTCTATCTTGTATGGCGGAAGTGTAAAGCCTGAAAATGCCAAAGATATTTTTGCAAAACCAGATGTAGATGGAGGACTTATTGGCGGTGCTTCGTTAAACGCCGATGATTTTGTTGCCATTGTTAATGCCTTTTAACAGGTGAGAGCCTACCGCGCGTATCATTTTACTATTGCTCCAATCGAAAAAATGGAAATTGTTTCGGCTTGGCTTTTTTCATTTCCTTTTGAAAGTTTTATTGAACATGATAATGGGGTTGTCGCCTATATTTCAAAAGATGAAGTAAACAAAATTAGTTTGGATGATTGTCTTAATATTCCTTTTGATGCTGTTGAGGTTTTTGCTACCTATGAAGACATTGATGGACAAAATTGGAATGCTGTTTGGGAAGCACAATTTCAACCTATAAGAGTTGGTGAATGGACGGTTCGTGCCTCTTTTCACAAAACATCCCCCACAAAACATGAACTTATCATTGACCCGCAAATGTCGTTTGGTACAGGGCATCATGCCACCACACAATTAATGCTTGAACAATTATTGGCGTTAGACTGTAAAGATCTATCGGTTTTGGATGTCGGTACAGGGACTGGTGTTTTGGCCATTGCCGCAAAAAAATTAGGTGCAACTAAAGTTTGTGGGGTAGATATTGAAGATTGGTGTGTAGAAAACGCAAAGGAAAATTCACAAAAAAACAAGGTGCCTGAAATTTCTTTCAGCACAGAAAATGTGGATTCATTTAATACCAAATTTGATGTATTACTTGCCAATATTAATCGAAATGTATTAAGTGATCACCTTCCTAAATATGCTGAGCTGCTCAACAAAAACGGCACGTTGTTGCTCTCAGGATTTCATGAAGCAGATGTTATGGGATTACTAGATTTGGCTCGTAGCAATGGATTTCATTGTACAGGAAAAACAGAAAAAGAGGGTTGGATTTGTTTAAAATGTATAATTTAGTAATGATGATGATACGTTTTGGACAAACAGAAGAGCAAGAGCAGGCGCAACACGATTTGGCTGTTGAACCCGCACGTTTGCATGAGATTATCCTGTATAACGATGATGTCAATACATTTGAGCATGTCATCAATACCTTGATTGAAGTTTGTGATCACACCCCGGAGCAAGCCGAGCAGTGCTCACTCATTGTGCACTACAAAGGGAAATGTTCCGTAAAGCGTGGTTCTTATGATGAGCTAGAACCCAAATGCATTCGTTTGCATGCCGCTGGACTTAGCGCAGAAATCGTATAGTTTTCATTCATGACAATTCGTAACTTCGCATAAAAATTGATTATGCGTTTTATTTGTTTATTATTCTTAACAGCATCCATAAGTTACGCGCAAACGACGGCTATGAAAAACTCGATACACACCTTTACCGCTGAAGATATTAACGGGAATACATTTGATCTTTCCTCCTTAAAAGGCAAAAAAGTAATGATTGTAAATACAGCTTCTAAATGTGGACTCACACCACAGTACGAAAAACTAGAAGCCTTGTATCAACAATACAAAGACAAAAATTTTGTGATTATTGGCTTTCCGGCTAATAATTTTATGTGGCAAGAGCCTGGAACAAACGAAGAAATTAAAACCTTTTGTGAAAAAAACTACGGAGTTTCGTTTCCAATGATGGCTAAAATTAGTGTTAAAGGTAAAAACCAGCACCCTATTTATGCTTTTCTAACTCAAAAAGCTAATAATGGTGTTCAGGACAGTTCTGTGAGTTGGAACTTTCAAAAATACTTGATTGATGAAAATGGGGTTTTGGTAGATGTTATTTCGCCACGCACCCAACCAGATGATGTAAAAATTCTAACTTGGATTAAAGGGTAAATGAAGGTTGATATTTTAGCTATTGGTGCGCACCCAGACGATGTAGAATTATCCTGTGCAGGAACATTAGCACATGAAATTGCTCAAGGCAAAACGGTTGTCATTTTAGACCTTACCAGAGGGGAATTAGGGACTCGTGGGAGCGCTGAAATCCGACAAAAGGAAGCTACTGATGCGGCTGAAATTTTAGGAGTAGCTAAGCGGTATAACCTTGATTTTGCAGATGGCTTTTTTCAAAATGACCCAGAGCACCAAAAGAAATTGATTCGCTATATCCGTCACTTACAACCCGAAATAGTTTTATGTAATACTACCGATGACAGACATCCAGATCACGGCAGAGCAGCTGTATTGGTTGTTGAGAGTTGTTTTTTGAGTGGATTACGAAAAATTGAAACTTCTTTTGAAGGAAAAATACAACAACATTGGCGCCCAAAAAATATATACCATTACATTCAATGGAACAGTACCTCACCAGATTTTGTGGTAGACATTAGCGCTCAAATGGAAGTAAAACTCGCTGCTGTGCAAGCCTACAGTTCTCAGTTTTACAAACCTGACAGTGGGGAGCCAGAAACCCCGATAAGCACGCAAAACTTTTTGGATAGTATCAAGTATCGTGCAGCAGACATGGGTCGTATAATTGGAGTTGATTATGCAGAGGGCTTTACAACAAATCGATTTGTTGGAGTAAACGCCATTAGCGATTTGATATAATTCCTTTTTGGATTTGCAAAAACGTAGTACATTTGCAGCCGTAGAAAATGGTGGTTGTAGCTCAGTTGGTTAGAGCGCTAGATTGTGGTTCTAGAGGTCGC
>CBFICG010000037.1:0-3682 GCA_965661025.1 Flavobacteriaceae bacterium
TTGTCTTTTCATTTTTAACGTCAACGCACAGATAACAACTGTTGGGAATGGGAGTTATACAAATATATTTCCAGGGGTAGATTCAGCAAACAGGAATGGGTATCCTGGTGGGTCTCCTCAGCTATCGGGTGTTGCGCAGAACAAACCTGTTCCCACAAACGATTGGTGGTCATTCTTGTTAAAGGAGGATCATGTAAGCAATCTTTTTAACTATCCCCTTACCATGCGAACTACTACTTCGGGTTTGGGAATTACGTATGTCCCTTTTGGAGTTGTTGGCGATAAGCAAACACTAAACGTTGGTGTACAAAGTTTAAACAGCGCAAGGGCTATGGTTTCAGATTACTCCGACTGGACGGTTACCATGGAATGGTCAAGTGGTGGGCGCTATTTTTCAGCCACGAGTGGTATTGGAATGCCATTTGTATATCTCAAAAAAGGAAATTCAGATATTGCACGTGTTGAGGTAAAGTCAGGAACTGCTACGGTATACAACGAAATGATTTTGATTGAAAATGCACAAGAAGGAGTTGATTATGCCGTTTATGCACCTGTTGGTAGTTCCTGGTCGCAAAACGGAAATGTTTACACTTCCAGTTTAAATAACAAAGATTATTGGTCTGTAGGTATGCTTCCACAAAGCAACACCAACGCTTTACAACTAGCCAATACGTACAAGAAATTTGCCTATGTATTTCCTTCCAATACTGCTGTAACTTGGAGTTACAATGAAAGCACAAGTGTGTTGCGTACTGATTTTGTTGTAACACCAGATATCAAAGAGGGTACGCATACCACTGTACTTCAAGGGCTTTTACCTCATCAATGGTCGCATTTGGCTGCTAATTCACCTACGCCTGATAGAGAGACCTATACTTCCATTCGTGGCGCATTAAAAATGTTGGATGGAAATTCATTCGCTACAGAAAATACATTTTATGGAATTCTGCCCACTCTTCCATATTTGGCTAACTACAGCGATTCTTTCAATCCATCCAGTTTGGGCAGTAAAGTAGATTTGTTGGAAAATGACGCATTACCTACATGGACAGATTCATACAATGAGGGACAGTTAATGAACCGTTTAGTACAAACGGCGCGAATAGCACATAAAATTGGCAACACCGTGGCGCGAGACAAAATGATAGCAACAGTCAAAGAAAGACTGGAAGATTGGCTTAGTTACGAGGCCGGTGAGGTTGCATTTTTATTTTACTACAACAATTCATGGTCTACACTTTTTGGTTATCCCGCCGGACATGGGCAAGACACTAACATCAATGACCATCACTTTCATTGGGGCTATTTTATTCATGCAGCGGCTTTTGTAGAGCAGTTTGAGCCCGGGTGGGTAAACCAATGGGGTGATATGATTAACTTGCTTATTCGCGATGCAGCCTCCTCCAATAGAACGGATGACAAATTCCCCTTTTTACGAAATTTTAGCCCTTACGCTGGTCACGCTTGGGCAAATGGTTTTGCTACTTTCCCACAAGGGAATGATCAAGAATCGACCTCAGAAAGCATGCAATTCAATTCATCTTTGATACACTGGGGTGCGGTTACGGGTAACGATGCCATTCGAGACTTGGGAATTTATTTGTATACTACTGAACAAGCTGCGGTGGAAGAATATTGGTTTGATGTCAATGAACGTATTTTTTCAAATACTTACCAATACAGTATTGCTTCACGTGTTTGGGGGAATTCATATGACAGCGGCACGTTTTGGACACCAGACATTGCGGCGGCCTATGGTATTGAAATGTATCCAATACATGGTGGTTCGTTGTATTTGGGACACAAAACCTCTTATGTACAAAAACTGTGGAACGAAATGCAGCAAAACACAGGGATTTTATCGAATCAAGAAAATGCAAACTTATGGCACGACGTGTACTGGTGTTACGCTGCTTTTGTAGATCCCGACAAAGCAATTGAATTGTACGACTCTTATCCTGATAGGGGATTAAAATTCGGCATCTCTGATGCACATACTTACTATTGGATTCACAATATGAAAGCTATGGGAACGGTTAAAACGGATATTACCGCAAGCTATCCCATTGCTGCTGCTTTTGAACAAAATGGCGAAATAACGTATGTCGCCCATAACTATTCCAATACGGATATTGTTGTGGATTTTTCTGATGGTTTTTCGTTAAGCGTTCCTGCTAATACAATGAAAACGAACAGAGATATAGCACTTTCTGGAATGCTAAGCGCCAGTTTTAGTCAAGCTTACAGTGGGGGTAGTGTAGACTTGACAGTTGAAGCCGTTGGAAATGGAATCACTAAAATTGAATTTTTTAATGATGATGGATTAATGGGAACTGATTCCTCAACCCCATATACTACAAAGGCAGAAAATTTGTCCATAGGGGTTCATAATTTTTATGCAAAAGTGTATGACAGCTCTGGATTTGCTGTAACAAATTCTGTTAAAGTTACGGTTGGTGAGCAAAAACCTTACCTGAATTTGCCGTTCCAACTTCCAGGAACAATTCAAGCTGGAAACTATGATTATTTTGAAGGTGGAAAAGGGCAGGATATTTCTTATTTTGATACAGCGATTGGTAATGCAGGTGCTGAATATGGTAATTTTAGAGTGGATGAAAATGTAGATGCAGTCTCTGATGCCGAAGGCAAAACTATTGGCTGGATCGAAGCCGGTGAGTGGTTAGAATACACTGTTGATATTTCCCAATCGGGGTATTATAAAATGGACTTTCGATATGCGTCTAACAATGCTTCTGGTGGGCCTTTTAGCCTAGAGCTTGACGGTCAACAAATAGCATCAAATATTAGCGTTTCTTCAACTGGTGGTTGGGATAACTGGGCAACCAAGTCGGTCAATGAAATTCCATTGATTGCGGGGGTTCATATTCTTAAAGTTGCTTTTGCGCAAGGTGGATTTAATTTGGGTGATATGACTTTCACTCGAATTTCAGACTTAGATAACACCCCATTAATTGCAAATGCAGGAGCAAATATAACCGTTGAGATTCCAGCGACTACTTCAATTCTTGATGGAACACAAAGCTCTATTCCTAATCCAAATAGCACAAGTTATACATGGACCCAAATCTTTGGTCCTTCTACGGTAAGTATGGCAGACAATCAATCGATTACAACAAATATTTCAAATCTGGAGGAAGGGATTTATAAATTTGAATTGAGTTTGGAAGACTCGGGCACCACAGCCAGAGACAACGTATACGTAAATGTACAGAACGGCAACAATGCTCTACCGAGTGTTGCCATAACTTCACCCGATAATGGAGCTGTGTATGTTTCGGGCGACACGATAGAAATAACGGCTAACGCTTCGGATTTTGATGGTACCATTACAAAAGTTGAATTTTATCAAGGCAACTCAAAATTGGGTGAGGATAGTACTCAGCCGTATACATTTTCTTGGAGTAATCCCGTGGTTGGTTCTTACAGTATTACAGCCAAAGCAATAGATAATGATGCTGGTACTGCCACCTCAACACCTATTTCAATAACCGTAAATCAACGTTATTATTGTACGTTTACTTCTGATGTTCACATTGATGGAAGTCCATTTTCGACGGGCTACAACATTACTTTTGAAACTATTGGTAGCAGTGTAAAATTTACTTCCGAGCTATTAGATACAAACAAGTCTGGAGTTGTAGCATTTTTGTTTAAACAATCT
>CBFICG010000037.1:3702-11846 GCA_965661025.1 Flavobacteriaceae bacterium
AATGGATGCTCAGGGCAATAATGTGTTTACCAAAACTTTGGGTGGTTTTACGCAAGGAGAAGAGATCAGTTATGCTGT
Organism: Flavobacteriaceae bacterium; assembly: GCA_965661025.1. Taxonomy (GTDB): domain Bacteria; phylum Bacteroidota; class Bacteroidia; order Flavobacteriales; family Flavobacteriaceae; genus UBA7446. Next base: position 3,781 of record CBFICG010000037.1, read on the forward strand.
AAAATTTGCTTTTGCGGGAGGGCTTTCGGTCACCAAATATTTTCAATACGAGGTAGGTACAAGTTGTACGTTGAGCTTTGATACGGCAAAGCCTGATTTTGCGGTAAGCATTTATCCAAACCCAACTTCTAAAAACTTCACAATTTCTGCACATGAGAACGTGATTGTTGAGATTTACGATGTATATGGTAAAAAAATTATGACAAGCTCATACAAAGACATCGACTTTTCTGCGTATCATTCCGGAATATATTTTGTAAAAGTCACAGGTGTAATGTCTTCGCGACAACAGGTTTTGAAACTTATTAAGAAGTAATTTGGGTGCTGTAATTTTATAATTGTGCGCGCATAAATTTTATGGGTGTTTTTAGCATTTAATATTAATTTAAAAGTGTACATTTAATTGCAAATTCAAATCTTTTGACACTACAGCATAACTTTTTGTTTTTTTCACAGCATACAATTAGGGCTTTATTAATTGTTGTGCTCTTTTCACAAATGGCAACTATTGCTATGGCTTCGTTGGATTTTTTACCTCAAGGCACAACTGTATTGTCTCAAGAAACCGAAGAACCAAAACCCACTGAAGGGGAAAATGCCTTTGACTTTTTGGAGGAGAGCGAATTTTTGATGGTAGACCTTCCTGTCTGTATTTTTTTGACCGTAGAAAGGCTGAACACCATATACAAAGAAGTTAGTTTTTTCGAAGAAACCAACACATTGGATTCTCCTCCTCCAGAAGTTGTATAGCAACTTTCGAAAGCTCAAATCTAAAATCTCACATTCAAAATATAAATAATGAAAAAAGCATTCGTTCACATTAAGGGCGATATCTTTGGTGGTCTTACTGCTGGTATCGTAGCACTTCCCTTGGCCCTAGCATTTGGTGTTTCCTCTGGATTGGGGCCCACTGCAGGTTTATACGGCGCTATATTTTTAAGTTTCTTTGCCGCACTTTTTGGCGGTACCAATACACAAATTTCTGGGCCAACAGCTCCCATGACGGCGGTGAGTATGGTAATCATCAGCACACTTATTGCAGCTAACGACGGTAGCGTTGAAAAAGCCTTGCCTATTATTCTTGCAGTGTTTATGCTTGCCGGTTTAATGCAAGTTGGGCTTGGTGCTCTTAAACTTGGAAAATACATTCGCTATATTCCATATCCTGTAGTTTCTGGATTTATGACTGCCATAGGCCTAATCATATTAATTACACAAATTCTACCTGTGTTGGGCTATTACGCCAAAGAAGACACCGCTTATGTGCAAACGTTTAAGCCACAAGCCGAAGCCATTATTTTAGGTAATATTTTGGACGAGGAAGCAGGTGAGGGTTTACTTGTCTTGGAAGATTTCTCTGAAACGGTTTCTAGAGGAGAAGCAATTACAAGTGCTCAAATTTTGGAAGAGTCACAAACCTTGGCAGCAAAATCAGCTTCGGGAGTTATAGGTGCATTACGCGTTTTGCCAAGTGCATTAAAAAACATCAGTTGGATAGAATTCCTGCTCGCACTAGGAACCATTTTTATCATTTACGGATTTAAACGCATTACCTTAGCTGTACCGAGTACCCTGGTTGCATTGGTTGTCATGACGGGTGTTGCGATTCTTTTTGTGCCAGACTATCGTCCAATTACTGCTATTCCACAAGGATTTCCTATGCCAAAATGGGAGATATTCACAGCATTGAAATTGGGTCAATTACTTCCTTTTGTATTTACAGCCCTTACGTTGTCCCTCTTAGGTGCAATAGATTCTTTACTAACAAGTGTAGTAGCCGATAATATGACAAAAACGCGTCATAAGCCTGATAAAGAGCTTATCGGTCAAGGAATTGGCAACAGTATTTCCGCAATGTTTGGTGGTATTCCTGGAGCTGGAGCCACCATACGTACGGTTGTGAATATTAACTCTGGCGGTAAAACACGTATTTCGGGGATGTTTGCCGGAATTGTATTGTTGTTGATTTTACTACTGTTTAGTTCTGCCGCATCAACCATTCCGGCTGCGGTTCTTGCTGGTATTTTGGTTACTGTAGGAATTGGTGTTATGGATTATAAGGGACTACGTGCTATCCCCTCACTTCCAAGAGACCTAAAGATTGGGAAGTTAGCTATAAGCTCCGAGGTGGTTGTTATGCTTGTTGTAATGCTACTTTCAACCCTTTGGAACTTGGTTTATGCCGTTGGAATAGGTCTTGTGATGGCATCGTTGATGTTTATGAAAAAGATTGGAGACCTAACTGATAGCAGGTCAAAGGTTTCTACTGGAACTAAGGAAAAACTTTGGGAAGACGAAACGGCTTACATCGATTTAAAAAGTGATAAGATTGCCATAAAGCACATCAACGGACCGTTGTTTTTTGGTTCTACGGATGGATTTAGAAAGTTAGCCAAAGAAATTCCGTCTACTGCTGAAATAGTCTTATTCCGCTTTGACCGCATGGAGTATATAGATCAATCGGGTCTATATGCTCTTGAAGATTTGCTAGTTGACTTGATGAAGAACACTAAAACGGTTTATTTTATTCATTTACCAAGTCAGCCACGCTATATGATGGAGCGTATTGGTTTAGTGCCACGATTGGTTCCAGCGGCAAATATTTTTGAAGAACTACACGATTTTTTACTACATATAAAAACATTAAATATTAATTAAATAATGCGAAAAGATATTTTAACAACTGAAGCTCAAGCACAACTTTCCCCAGAAATTGTTCTTGAAAACCTTAAAAAAGGAAACGAAAATTACACTAAAGATTCCCTTACACCAACAGACAATAGCGACTTACGCGCTGCTTGTGTTGCGGGTCAAGCACCACAGGCAATAGTGTTGTCATGTATTGACTCTCGCGTAGTCGTGGAGGAGGTTTTTGATCAAGCTTTGGGTGATGTTTTTGTTGCTCGTGTTGCAGGGAATTTTGTCAACACCGATATCGTTGCAAGTATGGAATATGCATGTAAGGTGGCTGGAAGCAAGCTTATAGTAGTGTTAGGTCACGAAGGTTGTGGAGCTGTAAAAGCTGCTTGCGACGGCGTTGAGCTTGGCAATATTACCGCATTGCTTTCCAATATTCAGCCAGCTGTGAATAGGGCAAAAGCCACTACAGTAGGCCCTTACGATAGCGGAAATACTGCTTTTGTAAATGCAGCAATTGCTGAAAACGTTCAGCATACTATTGCTGAAATTCGCAGGATGAGTCCAATCCTTTCAGAACTCGAAACGGCGGGAAGTATTGCTATTAAAGGCGGTGTATACCAGCTTGCCAGTGGGGCTGTAGTGTGGTTGTAATATGTGATAAAATATAAAAAGCGCCCTTTTGGGCGCTTTTTTGTTCGTAAAAGACAATTTTAATTAAGTGTTTCTCCACCTTTTTCGCCTGTGCGAATTCGATACGCTTGCTCTATAGGCAGGACAAAAATCTTACCATCTCCAACTCGATCTGTAGCTCCAGCTTTTATAATCGCATCAATAGCAGGTTGTACAAACTCATCGTTTACTACAATAGATAAAAACCTGCGTTGTATTTCTGCAGTACTGTAACTAATACCGCGATATACATGTCCTTTTTTTTCATTTCCAATTCCGGTAACATCCCAATAACTAAAAAAGTTAACACCCACTTCATGGAGTGCCTCTTTGACCTCAGCATACTTGGATCTTCTAATTATGGCTTCAATTTTTTTCATTTTAATAAATTTTAAAGTTATTCATCGTAGTTATAGGCGTCCACACCAAAAGTGCTTTCGTCTATTCCAGCTATTTCTTCTTCTTTTGTAATGCGAATACCTACCGTATGTTTTAACAACAGCATTGTTATGTAAGTTAGCGAAAATGCAAATACGGCAATGACCAAAACGCCTAATAATTGTGTAGTTAGTAAGGCAGTTCCACCTCCAAAGAATGCGCCTCCATCAATGGCAAATAATCCTACCGCGATAGTCCCGAATAATCCGTTAACTCCATGTACGGCGATAGCCCCAACAGGGTCGTCTACTTTTAGCTTGTCTACATAGAGTACAGCGACATCTACTAATACCCCTGCCACAAGACCAATAATGATGGCAGAACTAGGTCCCACAACATTGCATCCTGCTGTGATGGAAACCAATCCCGCCAATACGCCATTGATAACCATGGTGATGTCAATTTTACCGTACCTGAAATGCGTGTAAATCATTGTAGAAATACCTCCTGCGGCAGAGGCTAAAAACGTATTAACTACTACAGAACCAATCAACTCCCAATTCCCCACAGCACCCAAAGATGATCCAGGATTGAAACCAAACCAGCCAAACCAAAGGATAAAGGCACCAACGGCAGCTAGCGGCAAATTGTGGCCTGGAATAGAGTTTGCAGAGCCATCATTGTTATACTTTCCGATTCGAGGCCCTAGCACTAGCGCCGCAGCGAGGGCAGCAAAACCTCCCATGGCATGCACGGCAGCAGATCCTGCAAAATCATTAAACCCTCTTGATGCTAACCACCCGTTTGGATTCCAAACCCAGTTGGCAACCTTAGGGTATAAAACAGCACAAAACACAATAACCAAGACGGCATATGCCCATAGTTTCATGCGTTCTGCAATTGCTCCCGAAACAATTGAAATTGCTGCAATTGCAAATCCGAGTTGTATAAACCAAAAAAGCGTATTGGAAACTGTTAGTCCGAGTCCCAAATCAGCTGTAGTAATGCCGGTTTCAAATGCGAACCATCCGTTAGATGCTCCGTAAGCAATTCCAAAGCCAACAATAAAAAACGCGAGGCCACCAAAAGCAACATCTACAATTACCTTGGCTATGATACTCATGGCATTTTTACGTCTTACAAATCCAGCTTCTAGTAAGGCAAACCCGCCCTCCATAAAAAAAATAAGAGCTGCACATAGGGCAACCCATACGGTGTTAATGGCAAATACATGCTCATTAACAACAGTAGAAAAATCTTCCATGTTGTTTAATTTTCAGTTGTTAAAATTTTTTGAAAACTATGAAACTAAATAGACTATTTATTGAAATTACAATATAATTTTTTAACAATTTCATTAAAATAAAAATAGGGTAGCAATATCGTTGTTTTCAACATTCAGTTAGGTGTTTGTCAGTATTTCTGGAAAGACACAATAACTATTAAACCGCCTTGAGACAACTAAAATCATACCTTTCCTTTTAAATCGTTTTTTAAGAAAAAACATTCGAACAGAAAAATCTCATAACTATGCGTTTGTCCCATTTGTTAGAAAAGAAAGAATTGAAATCGAATTATTTTAGAACTGAATTAGCTTTTTTAAATAAAGGAATAGCAATTAAAATTCATCAATGGACTTTATTTTAAACTTTTTGATTTTTGCCGTGGTATGTTCCTCTTTTAAAATATGTTCCATTTGTTTAACAATAGTGATATAATCCTCAGCTAGATTGATCCTTTCCTTAGAATCAATTGATAAATTATATAATGATAGTGTAGATTTTTCCTTTTGAAGTTCAGTTTTTATTCCCTTCCACTTATTCATTCGTATAGCTTGCTGCCCACCATTTTGAGGGAACTCCCAATATAAAAAATCATGTTTTATTTGGGGTTCATTTTTTAGAGTTGGAAAATAACTCAATCCATCTAACCTTAATGTTGTCTTGTTGTTGCCGACAATATCTACAATTGTGGAGAAAAAATCTTGTCCAGAAGTTATATGCTTACTAATAGCGCTTTTCTTTATTACATTAGGCCAAGAAACAATATGTGGTACACGTATTCCACCCTCATATAAAGAACCTTTTACCCTTTTTCTATCATCATTTAGCTCTCCAGTACTTTTAAAAAAGTCTAAATCGACATGGTTGACAAAAGAAGGACCATTGTCACTGCTAAACACAATAAACGTGTTTTCATAAACGCCTATATCTTTTAATTTCTCTACAATTTCTCCAACTTGTTCGTCTAAATAGGAAATCATAGCTGCATATGTAGCTTTTGGATACCTACATGGGTAATATGCTTTTCCTAAATAAGGGGCTTCATCTCCAAGTTTTTTTACATAATAGTCTACCCATTTTTTGGGTGCTTGAAGGGGTAGGTGTGGTAAGGGAGATGCGTAATATAAAAAGAATGGGTTTTGTTTGTTTTTTTCTAAGAAAGACAATGCTTCATTATGCATTAACTTAGGGGAATACTGTTTTTGATTAAACTTTTTATAGCTTGATTCATCATATGGGTTAGCTTCTTTTTCAATTTCTTCGGCTTTAGTTACTATACTGTTACCTAATACTTCTTTTGTGTTGTTTCTCCAAAGGTGTGTTGGATAATAGGTGTGAGCTTGTCTTTGACAATTATAGCCATAAAAAAAATCAAAACCTTTTTTATTTGGTGTGCTATTTGTGTTAGGTGCTCCCAGGCCCCATTTACCCACCATACCTGTCTTGTAGCCCTGTTGTTTTAACCATTGAGCTATTGTGATTTCTGTAGACAACAAAGGCCTTTGTCCTTCTAGCGTTGAGTCATTAAACATCGCTTTAAAACTCCAAACATTACCACGATCAGCCCACTCATCATTTCCTCTTATGTGTGTATTGCCAGTGTGTTTTCCTGTCAAAATTACCGCCCTAGCGGGGGCACATACGGGTGACCCGCTATAGCTGTTTACAAATTGAATTCCCTTTGTAGCAAGCATATCAATATTGGGTGTTTCGATAATTTGTTGACCATATGAACCAATTTCACCATACCCCAAATCATCTGCCAATATGAGTACAATATTAGGGGTTGAAATGTTATTTTTTTTTGTGCAACTCTGGAATGATATTAGCAAATACAAAAAGATAACAAGCTGTAAACACCTAAATAAAAGTGCATAAAGTTTTTTTTGAGCTTTAAGGGTTTGCATGTATTTATGTGTTTTGTTAAAATTAACACTTTTAAGAAAAACAATTACAAAAAATAAAAGGAGAGTATTTGATTACTCGTCATATAGTCTTTATTTTGGTAATCTTATGCGTTATCAATATTCTGGGGAAATCTTTCAAAAAGCCTAATGTTGTACTCATTATAATTGATAATCTAAGTGATCTTCCAGAAGGCTTTTATGGTCATCCACAAGCTGAAACACCACATATGAAGGCTTTGGGGATTTTTGGTACAATGAATTCACATACACAATGCCATCTGAAGATTTTAAATGACTATTTTAAAACAAAAAATTATTCTTCGGAACTATGCCTTGGAACCAAACGGAGTGGAGCCGAACTATTTTGGTGAGGATATGGGTAAAATTATAAATCCGTAAATTTTGGAATTGTAGTGTCAAGTTCCACTTTCAGTTTAATCTAATCTTAACTTCCTTTGGTTTGGAGTTTTGTATATTTAGTTGTTGTTTACAAAACACAAAGCGGATGAAATACCTTTATTTTTTGAAAAATTAATAAATTATAGTTTTTGACAAATAACTTTTAAATCGCTTAGTAATTGATTGATAATTTGCACAACTAAACTTTTATAAATGCTAGGACGATTTTTATTCTTGTTCTCATTAATGTTATGCTTTAACATGACTGGGCTTTATGCACAAGACCATTTAATTCACAAGCCATGGAAGTTAGAAGGAGCAAACAAACGTATTGACAGTATTAGGAAAGGATCAACAACCATTCAATTTATTTTTCCCGACAAGCGACAAAACCCCTCCAAAGCAACCGCAAGTTTTGAACTAGTGAATCACGATTTTAACTTTGGCGTTTCGCTAACCCAAATGGGACCGTTTTCTACCCAATACCAAGAGATGTACAAATCACGCGTTAAAGAGCTGTTCAATTTTGTAACACTAGGGTTTTACTGGGCGGGACGTGACGAAACAAACGATTTGACAGACTATAAGCGTCAAATGAGAGCGAAAGTAGATTGGGCAGTAGAAAATAACATCAAAATAAAAGGGCACCCGCTGTTGTGGCATGAATCACTACCGAAATGGGTTATTGATCACAAGGAGCCTGCAAAGCTTGAAAAAATCATTTATAAACGAATCGAGGATTTGATTCAAGGGTATCCCGAAATTGAATATTGGGATGTTTATAATGAGG
>CBFICG010000038.1:0-11812 GCA_965661025.1 Flavobacteriaceae bacterium
AAAGACTCGAATGGCTTCGTCTACAATTGCCGCCGAAGGTTTTTTGTCTGCGTCGGGATTTGCTTTTTCCCAATCTAATGCCATTTCAATAATTTCTCCCAGTACGTGATTGATATCCTTTTTTAAATCGCGAATTGTTGCCATAAGAATTGTTTTAGTTAGGCCCAGAAAACTGTACGTAGTTTCTGGGGGTTTCGTACAAAGTTATGGATAAATCGTTTTTTTCGGTAATGTGAGGTCGCAACTTGTTCCAAATCACTACTGAAATATTTTCGGCAGTTGGAATTAAAGCAGCAAATTCAGGTACTTGCTCGTTGAGGTTTTTGTGGTCGAAGGCATCTTCGATATGAATTTTAATCAAGTCTTTTAGTACTTTCATGTCCATCACATACCCTGTTTCTGGGTCAATTTCTCCCGTAACCGAAACAATAAGCTCGTAGTTATGCCCATGGAAATAAGGGTTGCTGCATTTGTCAAAAACAGCTTCGTTTTGGGCGTCATCCCAATCTTTGCGATACAATCGGTGTGCGGCATTAAAATGGGCCTTTCGGCTCACGGTTATTTTATTCATAGCAATTTTATTTTTTCATAGAATTGCTCAAAGATAATTATAAACCAAACGGTATAGTTTTGGGGGTGTTGATTTATATCGTCACGAACTGCATCTATTGGCATCCACTTCCAATCGGCTACTTCATCGGGGTTGATGATAGGTTCGTCGTTATATTGCCCAATCATAATATGATCTAACTCATGTTCGGTTAGTCCGTTATCAAAGGGGGCTTTGTAGATAAATGACGTTACTTCACGCAATGGAGTAACAAACCCCATTTCTTCATACAATCTACGCTGACCAGCAGCAATATTGCTTTCGCCATCGCGCTGATGGCTACAACAGGTATTGGTCCACAATCCCGGCGAATGATATTTGTGTAATGCACGTTGTTGCAACATCAGATCACCGGCGTTGTTTAGGATAAAAACTGAAAAAGCACGATGCAAAACTCCCTTTTCATGGGCTTCCATTTTGGGCATCAATCCTATTGGATTGTCTTGCTTATCCACTAAAATAACCTTTTCCTCCATATCGGACTTAAAAGTACAAAAAATGATGTGGTACGACATCTTTTTACCAAATCAATGTATTTTTGTACCTATGAATTTTCTTGATGAAATTACCCGCCGACGTACCTTTGGTATTATCTCCCATCCCGATGCTGGCAAAACAACACTGACCGAAAAATTACTGCTCTTTGGTGGTGCCATTCAAGAGGCAGGTGCCGTAAAGTCAAACAAAATAAAGAAATCTGCGACGAGCGATTTTATGGAAATTGAGCGTCAACGTGGGATTTCAGTAGCTACGTCGGTACTTGCGTTTTTGTACAAAAACAAAAAAATTAATATTCTCGACACACCAGGCCACAAAGACTTTGCCGAAGACACCTACCGCACGCTAACTGCCGTTGATAGTGTTATTGTGGTTATCGATGTAGCAAAAGGTGTAGAGGAGCAAACCGAAAAATTGGTGTCCGTGTGTCGTATGCGAAACATCCCTATAATTGTATTTATCAACAAATTAGATCGAGAAGGGAAAGATGCTTTTGATTTGTTAGACGAGGTAGAGCAAAAACTGGGGCTTACTACTGTGCCTTTGAGTTTTCCCATAGGTATGGGCTACGATTTTCTAGGCATTTACAATTTATGGGACAACAACATTCGTCTTTTTGATAGCGAAAGTAAAACCACCATCAGCGAAAGTAGTATCATTAATAACGTAGACGATAATGCCCTTGAAAACACAATAGGGAGTGCTGCAAAAACCACACTAAAAGAGGAATTAGAATTGGTGCGTGAAGTGTATCCAAGCTTTGATCGAGATGCGTATTTGAACGGACAACAACACCCCGTATTTTTTGGTTCAGCATTAAATAATTTTGGCGTAAAAGAATTATTGGATTGCTTTGTAGAAATTGCACCTCCACCACAGCCCAAAAACAGTGAGGAGCGAAATATTGCTCCAAATGAAGCAGCATTTTCGGGCTTTGTGTTTAAAATCCATGCTAACATGGATCCCAAGCACCGCGATCGGTTGGCGTTTGTAAAAATTGTTTCGGGAACCTTTGCGCGAAATGTGCCTTATCTTCATGTGCGCCACAATAAAAAGCTAAAGTTTAGCAGTCCAAACGCCTTTTTTGCAGACAAAAAAGAAATCGTAGACATCTCATACCCAGGCGATATTGTTGGGCTGCACGATACTGGAAATTTTAAAATTGGGGATACGCTTACTTCCGGAGAACAGGTACATTTTAAAGGGATTCCTAGTTTTTCACCCGAACATTTTAGATACATCAACAATGCGGACCCAATGAAAGCAAAACAGCTAAATAAAGGCATTGACCAACTTATGGACGAAGGGGTTGCGCAATTGTTTACCCTTGAACTAAACGGACGAAAAGTAGTGGGTACTGTAGGTGCGTTGCAATTTGATGTTATTCAATACCGTTTGGAACACGAATATGGCGCCAGCTGTACCTATGAAAACTTAAACGTACACAAGGCCTGCTGGATAGAAGTCAAAGCAGGGGGTGATGCTGATTTTGCAGCCTTTAAGCAATCAAAAGCCAAGTTTTTGGCACGTGATAAAAAGGGGCAATTGGTGTTTTTGGCAGATTCTGCCTTTACTTTACAAATGACACAAAGCAAATATGCAGGGGTAACTTTTCATGATACTTCGGAGTTTTAATTAAACAAAAAAACCCGCTCAAAAAATGAGCGGGGTTTTGTTTGGTTAGGCTTCACCCGTTGGTCCAAAATTAAGTGGTATGGGCGGTTGCTCATAGTCGTTAATTTCGCCATGGGCGGCTTCAAAGCGTTGTACGTTTTCTCCTAGTGCCTTTAAAAAACGCTTGGCGTGTTGTGGCGTAAGAATAATACGTGAACGCACTTTGGCTTTTGGTGCTCCAGGCATAATATTGATAAAGTCTACCACAAACTCAGACGCTGAATGATTGATAATTGCAAGATTAGAGTACGTCCCTTGTGCCGTTTCCGGATCAAGTTCGATATTGATACTCCCGTCTTTTTTCGCTTTATCACTCATTATACATCAGCGCTTAAAGATTTTTCAGCTATTAACGCTTCATATTCGTCTGTGTACCCCACAATAATATCGTTGTAAGCACGGTTACCCGTACCTGCTGGAATCTTGTGTCCTACAATAACATTTTCTTTAAGTCCTTCTAGGGTATCTATTTTACCCGCTACAGCGGCTTCGTTAAGTACCTTTGTAGTTTCTTGGAACGAGGCTGCCGAAATAAACGACTTGGTCTGTAGTGATGCTCTTGTAATTCCTTGTAAAATGGGTGTTGCGGTAGCATTTACGGCGTCACGCGCTTCTACAAGATTTTTGTCTTCGCGTTTCAAAAGCGAATTCTCATCACGTAATTGACGTGCTGTGATAATTTGACCCGCTTTAAATTGTTCAGAATCACCAGCATCCAACACAACTTTTTGGCCAAATAGTGCATCATTTTCTTCAATAAAATCCATTTTGTGCACCAACTGACCCTCTAGCAAAGTTGTATCTCCAGAATCCTGAATTTGAACCTTACGCATCATTTGACGTACTACTACCTCAAAGTGCTTGTCATTGATTTTCACCCCTTGTAAACGATATACTTCTTGCACCTCGTTCACTAAGTATTGCTGAACAGCAGCAGGTCCTTTAATAGATAAAATATCATTTGGTGTGATGGCACCATCTGAAAGTGGCATTCCCGCCTTTACAAAATCATTTTCTTGAACCAAAATTTGATTCGAAAGCTTCACAAGATATTTCTTTATTTGACCTGTACGTGATTCTACAATAATCTCACGGTTACCACGCTTGATTTTACCAAAGGTAACGACGCCATCAATTTCGGAAACCACGGCAGGGTTAGACGGATTACGTGCTTCAAAAAGCTCTGTAACTCGTGGCAGACCCCCTGTAATATCTCCAGATTTTGCAGACTTACGTGGAATTTTTACCAAAATTTTACCCTTCTCAATTTTCTCCCCATCGTCAACCATAAGGTGAGCACCAACAGGCAAGTTGTATGTCTGTAGTGTTTTTCCTTTGGCATCTTTAATCAACAAGGTAGGAATGATTTTTTTGTTTCTAGATTCTGAAATCACCTTCTCTTGGAAACCGGTTTGTTCATCAATTTCCACTTGATACGTAACACCTTGCTCAATGTTTTCGTAACCAATAGAACCTGTAAACTCAGAAATGATAACACCATTGTATGGATCCCATTGACAAATCACATCGTCTGTTTTGATTTCTTGTCCATCTTTTACAAACACAAAAGATCCATAAGGAATGTTGTTTGTGCTCAGTACAATCCCCGTGTTTTTATCAACAATCTTGATTTCAGACGTACGTGAAATCACAATCTTAGCAGGATTTCCTTCGTTGTCTTTTCCATCAACAGTCTTGAGCTCCTCAATTTCAGCAACCCCGTCAAAACGAGCAGTTAGCTTGTTCTCCTCAGAAATATTCCCTGCAATACCTCCTACGTGGAATGTACGAAGGGTAAGCTGAGTTCCTGGCTCTCCAATCGATTGTGCGGCAATTACACCCACCGATTCTCCTTGTTGTACCATTTTACCTGTTGCAAGGTTGCGCCCATAACATTTAGCACAAATTCCTTTTTTCGCCTCACAGGTTAGTGGGGAGCGTACCTCGATGCTTTCAAGAGCAGAGTTTTCAATAGCCTTAGCATTTTCGTCAAGGATTTCCTCACCGGCAGCAACCAATACCTCGCCAGAAATTGGATCAATAACATCGTTAAGTGCTACACGTCCAACAATTCGATCACTTAGTGCCTCTACAATTTCTTCATTTTTCTTCAATGCAGAAACCGTAAGACCTCGTAGTGTACCACAATCTACTTGATTGACAATTACGTCTTGAGCTACATCGTGCAAACGACGTGTTAGGTATCCAGCATCAGCTGTTTTTAGCGCCGTATCGGCAAGCCCTTTTCGAGCCCCGTGCGTAGAAATAAAGTACTCCAAAATAGAGAGTCCTTCTTTAAAGTTAGAGAGAATTGGGTTTTCAATAATTTCACCCCCTCCAGCATTCGACTTTTTTGGCTTTGCCATAAGCCCGCGCATACCTGTAAGCTGACGGATCTGTTCTTTCGAACCACGTGCACCAGAATCCAACATCATATACACTGAGTTAAATCCTTGTTGATCTTCGCTGATGCGCTTCATAGCAAGCTCGGTAAGCGTTGCATTGGTAGATGTCCAAATATCAATAACCTGATTGTATCGTTCGTTATTGGTAATAAGACCCATATTGTAGTTGGCAATGATGCCATCTACTTGTTGATTCGCCTCATCAATTAATACTGTTTTTTCTTTTGGAATAATAATATCTCCCAAACTAAAAGACAACCCTCCTTTGAATGCAAACGAGAAGCCCATATCCTTAATATTATCTAGGAATTCAGCAGTTTCGGGAACGCTTGTAACTTTTAAAATACCCCCAATAATACCCCGAAGCGACTTTTTCGTCAGAACTTCATTAATGTAACCCGCTTGTTCTGGTACGTGTTGGTTGAATAAGATTCTACCCACAGTTGTATCAATAATTTGATATGCCAACTCACCAGCATCGTTAAAGTCTTTGGTGCGGATTTTAACCATTGCGTTAAGATCAACTTTACCTTCATTAAAGGCAATATTTACCTCGTCAGCACTATAAAACGTTAAACCTTCTCCCTTGACCTTATAATCTTTGGTAGACTTACGAGCTTTAGTCATGTAATACAATCCAAGTACCATGTCTTGAGAGGGTACTGTGATTGGTGAACCGTTTGCTGGGTTAAGGATGTTGTGCGATGCCAACATCAGTAACTGCGCTTCAAGAATTGCCTCTGGACCTAAGGGTAAATGTACTGCCATTTGGTCACCGTCAAAGTCGGCGTTGAATGCAGTACATGCCAGTGGGTGTAGCTGAATCGCTTTTCCTTCAATCAGTTTTGGCTGGAAAGCCTGAATCCCTAAGCGGTGAAGCGTGGGAGCCCGATTCAATAGTACAGGGTGTCCTTTTAGCACATTTTCTAAAATATCCCATACTACAGGCTCGCGCTTGTCGATGATTTTCTTTGCAGATTTTACCGTTTTTACAATACCACGCTCAATAAGTTTTCGAATGATAAAAGGCTTATACAACTCGGCGGCCATGTTCTTTGGTAGACCACACTCAAAAAGTTTAAGTTCAGGCCCAACTACAATAACTGAACGCGCTGAGTAATCAACACGTTTTCCAAGTAAGTTTTGACGGAAACGCCCTTGCTTCCCCTTAAGTGAATCTGAAAGCGATTTTAGTGGACGGTTTGCATCTGTTTTTACCGCAGAAGATTTACGCGTGTTGTCAAAGAGCGAGTCTACAGACTCTTGCAGCATACGCTTTTCGTTTCGTAAAATCACCTCTGGTGCTTTGATCTCTAACAAACGCTTTAAACGATTGTTTCTGATAATTACACGACGGTACAAATCGTTAAGATCGGATGTGGCGAAACGACCACCGTCTAAGGGTACCAATGGGCGTAATTCTGGTGGAATTACAGGGACTACCTTCATGATCATCCACTCAGGACGATTTTCACGGTTTTTATTTGCATCACGGAATGCTTCTACAACTTGAAGCCGTTTTAGGGCTTCTGTTTTACGTTGTTTTGATGTTTCATTGTTGGCCTTGTCTCGTAACTGATACGAAAGTTCATCAAGGTCAATTCGGTTCAGGATTTCAATCAAACACTCTGCACCCATCTTAGCAATAAACTTATTTGGATCACTATCTTCCAAATACTGGTTGTCTTGCGGAAGTTTTTCCATGATATTCAGGTACTCTTCTTCTGTCAAGAAGTCCATTTTTTGAACGGGCTCTCCTTCTTCATTGGTCGCAATACCTGGCTGAATAACTACGTAGCGTTCGTAGTAAATAATCATGTCTAATTTCTTAGAGGGAAGCCCGAGCAAATAGCCAATTTTGTTGGGCAGTGAACGGAAGTACCAAATATGAGCTACCGGCACCACAAGGCTAATATGCCCAACACGGTCACGGCGTACTTTTTTCTCTGTTACCTCAACCCCACAGCGGTCACAAACAATCCCTTTGTAACGAATACGCTTATACTTTCCACAAGCACATTCAAAATCCTTTACAGGACCAAAAATGCGCTCACAAAACAAACCGTCACGCTCAGGCTTGTGCGTGCGATAGTTGATGGTTTCAGGCTTTAGCACCTCCCCTTTAGAGGCGGCTAAGATGGTTTCGGGCGATGATAGCCCTATGGAGATTTTATTAAAATCTTTTTGTTGTTGTATTTCGTTTATGCGTGCCATGTCAATACTTTTATTATTCTTCTAATCGAATATCAAGGCCAAGACCTTTGAGTTCGTGCATCAATACGTTAAAGGATTCTGGAAGACCAGGTTTGGGCATGGCTTCACCTTTAACAATTGACTCGTATGTTTTGGCTCGACCAATGACGTCGTCAGACTTCACAGTCAAGATTTCTTGTAAGGTACTCGACGCACCATATGCTTCAAGTGCCCATACCTCCATTTCACCAAATCGTTGGCCTCCAAACTGTGCTTTACCACCAAGTGGCTGCTGGGTAATAAGCGAGTATGGCCCAATGGAACGTGAATGCATTTTATCGTCTACCATGTGTCCGAGTTTGAGCATGTAAATAACTCCCACTGTTGCTGGTTGATCAAAGCGTTCACCAGTTCCACCGTCATATAAATACGTATGACCAAACTGTGGTACTCCCGCTTCTTTGGTCAGCGCATCAATTTGTTCGTTGGTAGCACCATCAAAAATTGGTGTGGCAAATGTTTTGCCCAACTTCTGACCAGCCCAACCAAGAACGGTTTCATAAATCTGCCCAATATTCATTCGTGAAGGTACACCAAGGGGATTTAGTACAATATCCACAGGCGTTCCGTCTTCAAGGAATGGCATGTCTTCTTGACGTACAATTCGGGCAACTATACCCTTGTTTCCGTGACGCCCAGCCATTTTGTCTCCTACTTTCAACTTACGCTTTTTGGCGATATATACCTTAGCAAGTTTAAGTATTCCCGCAGGAAGTTCGTCTCCTACAGAAATGGTAAACTTATTTCTTCTCAAGGCACCCTGTAAATCATTCTCTTTGATTTTATAGTTGTGCATTAAGTCATTCACCAAGGTGTTTATGCGCTTATCGACTGTCCAGTCAGATTTGACAAGGTGCGCATAATCATCTACAGCATTAAGCATTTTTAAGGTAAATTTCTTTCCCTTAGGCATCACTTCCTCACCAAGATCGTTCATTACACCTTGACAGGTTTTACCGCTTAGGATAGAAAATAATTTCTCTACCAATACAGATTGTAGCTTTTCAAATTTTACTTCGTAGCTATCCTCAAGCTCCATAATGGCTTCTTTATCTTGGGAACGTTTACGTTTGTCTTTAACGATTCGCGTAAAGAGTTTTTTATCGATAACAACTCCGTTGAGAGATGGTGAAGCCTTTAAGGAAGCGTCTTTTACATCTCCTGCTTTGTCACCAAAAATGGCACGAAGTAGCTTTTCTTCAGGTGTAGGATCAGATTCACCTTTTGGTGTAATTTTACCAATAAGAATATCGCCGGCACCTACTTCAGCACCTACGCGAATCATACCATTTTCGTCCAAATCTTTAGTCGCCTCTTCGCTAACGTTTGGAATATCGTTGGTCAATTCTTCTTTACCAAGTTTGGTGTCACGCACTTCAAGAGAGTATTCGTCGATGTGTATCGAAGTAAAGATGTCGTCGCGAACCACTTTTTCAGAAATCACAATGGCATCCTCAAAGTTGTACCCCTTCCATGGCATAAAGGCCACTTTCATGTTTCTACCAAGGGCTAGCTCGCCGTTTTCGGTGGCGTATCCTTGGCAAAGCACTTGACCTTTTTTCACCCGATCTCCAATAGCAACAATGGGCTTGAGGTTAATACAAGAACCTTGATTGGTTTTACGGAATTTAATCAGTTCATAAGTCTTTTCATCTGAATCAAAAGAAACCAATCTTTCATCATCTGACATGTCGTATTTGATGGTAATTTTCTCAGCATCTACATAAATTACATTCCCATCGCCTTCTGCGTTGATAAGTACACGTGAATCTGTAGCTACTTGACGCTCAAGACCTGTACCTACAATGGGTGCTTGTGGACGTAATAGCGGAACTGCCTGACGCATCATATTTGAACCCATTAGTGCACGGTTCGCATCATCGTGCTCCAAAAATGGAATCAACGAAGCCGAAATAGACGCAATTTGATTTGGCGCTACATCGGTGTAGTGCACTTCAGTTTTGTCTACAACAGGATAATCTGCTTCTGAACGAGCAATAATTTTATCCGCTGTGATTTCACCCGATTCACTTTTATCGATGTTTGCTTGGGCAAACAATTTACCTTCTTCTTCCTCAGCAGATAAATATCGAGACTGCGACATATCAACAACACCATTTTCTACTTTGTAGTATGGGGTTTCGATAAAACCGAGGTTGTTGACTTTAGCAAAAACTCCAAGTGAAGAAATCAAACCAATATTTGGCCCTTCCGGTGTTTCAATTGGACATAGTCTACCATAGTGGGTGTAATGCACGTCGCGCACCTCAAAACCAGCACGCTCACGCGAAAGCCCACCAGGACCTAGTGCAGACAAACGGCGCTTGTGCGTAATTTCAGCAAGCGGATTCGTTTGGTCCATAAACTGTGAAAGCTGGTTGGTTCCAAAGAAGGAATTAATAACAGACGATAGAGTTTTGGCATTAATCAAATCAATAGGAGTAAACACCTCATTATCACGAACATTCATTCGCTCACGAATGGTACGCGCCATACGTGAAAGCCCAACACCAAACTGAGATGAAAGTTGCTCACCAACTGTTCGAACACGACGGTTAGAAAGGTGATCAATATCATCGATTTCAGCTTTGGAGTTAATCAACTCAATCAAATACTTTATAATGGTAATGATATCGTCTTTGGTAAGCACTTGCTTGTCCATGTCTATATCAAGACCAAGTTTTTTGTTCATGCGGTAACGTCCTACCTCACCTAAATTGTACCTCTGGTCAGAGAAAAACAATTTGTCAATTATACCACGAGCGGTTTCTTCGTCGGGTGGTTCAGCGTTACGCAATTGGCGGTAAATATGCTCTACTGCTTCTTTTTCAGAATTGGTAGGGTCTTTTTGGAGGGTGTTGTGAATGATGGCATAATCGGCAGACTGCGACTCCTCTTTATGTAGCAAAATAGTAGCAGCGTTTGCTTCTAATATCATCTCTATGTGATCTTTTTCAAGAACAGTAACACGGACAAGCACAATTTCGGTTCTTTCAATTGAAACTACCTCACCCGTATCTTCATCTACAAAATCTTCAAACCAAGTGTTGAGTACACGAGCTGCCAATTTGCGCCCTAAAACTTTTTTCAGACCTGTTTTGGAAACTTTAACTTCTTCTGCAAGGTCAAAAATTTCTAAAATATCCTTATCTCGCTCAAAACCAATAGCACGGAAAAGCGTGGTAACAGGTAATTTTTTCTTA
The DNA here is from genome assembly GCA_965661025.1 of Flavobacteriaceae bacterium. Taxonomy (GTDB): domain Bacteria; phylum Bacteroidota; class Bacteroidia; order Flavobacteriales; family Flavobacteriaceae; genus UBA7446. The sequence goes on from CBFICG010000038.1 coordinate 10,644, forward strand.
CGATCAATATATGCGTACATCACGCTATTGATGTCTGTAGCGAATTCAATCCATGAGCCCTTAAATGGAATGACACGAGCAGAATACAATTTAGTTCCGTTGGCATGGAACGACTGTCCAAAAAATACTCCTGGAGAACGGTGTAATTGTGACACAACAATTCGTTCAGCGCCATTAATAACAAAGGTGCCGCTAGGCGTCATATAAGGGATTACGCCCAAATATACATCCTGAACGATGGTTTCAAAGTCTTCGTGTTCAGGATCGGTGCAATATAATTTAAGACGTGCCTTTAAGGGAACACTATAGGTCAGACCACGTTCAATACACTCTTGAATAGAATATCGAGGTGGATCTACAAAGTAATCCAAAAATTCTAAAACAAACTGATTTCGGGTATCCGAAATAGGGAAGTTTTCCATGAAGGTGTTGTACAAGCCTTCATCTCCACGTTCGTCTGATTTTGTTTCAAGTTGGAAGAAATCTTGGAATGATTTAATTTGAATATCAAGAAAATCTGGGTAAGGAGGGGTACCTATGGCCGAAGCAAAATTGTGTCGGATTGCGCTCGTTGTATTGGACATATGGGTTTACGTATTAAAAAATTAGTACAAGGGGCATAAAACACCAAATGGTTTAAGCCCATTCGCCGTTGGCGAAAGGCTTAAACCTCCGGTTTGTATCGAGAACTTAATTACTTAAGCTCAACTTCAGCACCAGCCTCTTCCAAAGAAGATTTCAGTCCTTCAGCTTCGTCTTTTGCTACACCTTCCTTGATTGGGCTAGGCGCATTATCAACAAGCTCTTTTGCTTCCTTAAGACCAAGACCTGTAAGTTCTTTAACAAGCTTAACAACAGCAAGTTTAGAACCACCAGCGGCTTTAAGGATTACATCGAACTCTGATTTTTCCTCAGCTGCTTCGCCACCACCACCGGCAGCAGGTCCAGCTACGGCAACGGCTGCTGCTGCAGGCTCAATTCCGTACTCTTCTTTAAGGATGTTGGCCAATTCGTTGACCTCTTTTACGGTCAAGTTGACCAATTGTTCTGCAAAATCTTTTAAATCTGCCATTTTTGAACTATTTAATTGTGTTTGTATTACGTTTTAAGCTTCCTTTTCAGAAAGTGTTTTGATTATTCCAGCAAGGGTACCACCACCCGATTGAAGG
>CBFICG010000039.1:0-9166 GCA_965661025.1 Flavobacteriaceae bacterium
GGCGCGTTCTGCATTTTTGGGTGCCGTTTTTAGGGGTGGATAGTGAATAGGGCGTAGGATACTGTTTCCCGTGGCTACAAAATCATCAAAATAATGCACATCCAATTCCAAATACAAGGCAATAGCCTGTAAGACCGCAATACCGGTTTTTTCTAAGGCCTCAAAACAAGCTTTACCAACTTCGTTAAAGGCGGGTATTTCTTTAACAATAACATTTGGCGGGTAATGCTGTTTTAGTGATGGATGCACCTCGGCATACTGCCCAAAATGCCAAAACTCTTTAAGGTCGCCCTCTTTTTTGCCTTTGGCGTGTTCTTTTCCAAAAGAAGTGTAGCCACGTTGTCCTCCACCACCTTCGATTTCATATTTCTTTTTTAGGGTTTCAGGCAAATCAAAAAATGCTTTAATCTGTTCGTATAAGCCATCTGTAAGTGCTTTTGTTAAATAATGCCCAGAAATGGCTACAAAACCAATTTCTTCGAAGGCACGTCCTAAATCAGCAACAAATTGATTGCGTTGTATTTGTGTACCTGTTGTGAATTTCTGAAGGTCTAAAGAGGGAATTACATTCATAGTTGCAAGATAGGAATTAGTCTAAAATATTTTCCAATGGGGTGAAGGGGAGTTCGAATGCATTTGCGACTTCTTTGTTGGTAATATGTCCCTTATACATGTTTATCCCTTTTTTAAAATTATCCTCTAAGCGATTTAAAGGAGTAGAAACGAGTTTCATAATGTATGGAAAAGTAACCCTTGAAAGGGCTTTTGTTGACGTTTGCGGAACCGCACCAGGCATGTTGGCAACAGCATAGTGTAAAATATTATCAACCAAATAGGTGGGTTTTTGATGGGTTGTGGGCTTGGTGGTTTCAAAACATCCACCTTGATCAACCGCAACATCAACCAACACAGAACGCGGGCGCATAAGTGTTAACATATCTTTAGAAATAAGTTTTGGCGCTTGAGCACCTTTTACGAGAACTGCTCCAATAACGGCATCGATGTAGGGAAGGTGTTTTCTAATATTTTCTTTGGTTGACAATACGGGAGTAATTTTTCCATGAAAATAGATCTGAAGTTCATTCAGCCGTTTTTGACTCACATCAAAGAAAAATACATCAGCACCCATACCCAGCAATACATCTGCAGCATTGGTTCCTACAACGCCACCGCCTAATATCATTACTTTAGCAGGAGGAACACCTGTAACACCTCCAATGAGAATACCACGTCCACCTTGGGGTGTTTCTAGATATTTTGCAGCTTGTTGTCCCGCCAAACGACCAGCAACTTCAGACATAGGAAAAAGCAATGGCAGTTTTCCTTTATTGTCTTCAACAGTTTCGTAAGCAATACAGGTTGCGCCACTTTTTTGCATCGCGCGAGTTAAAGCTTCGGAAGCAGCAAAATGAAAAAAAGTAAATACAATGTGATGTGCTTGAATTAACGGATATTCCTTGGGTAATGGTTCTTTTACTTTTATGATCAGTGATGCTTTTGCATAAACTTCTGTGATTGATTCTGCGATAATAGCACCTGCGTTTATATAGTTTTCGTCTGTAAAACCAGAACCTAATCCAGCCTGTTGCTGGACAATTACGTTATGAGACTTGGTCAGAATAGCAATATCTTTTGGTGTTAGACTGACTCGAGATTCATTATTTTTTATTTCTTTAGGAATTCCAATCCACATAATAGGGGTCTATTAAATTTACATATACGAATTTAGTTTTTTTACAACACCATTCTATAATTTAACATAACATAAATTATCATTCAAAGTATAATTGTTAAAAATATATGGATAACTAAGAATCAATCCATCTAAAAGTGTGTAAAACCATCTTATTTTTAACTAAACACATACGCAATGAATGATCGTCATAACGACCTACTTCGCATTCGCCCCGAAATAAAGAAACATACAAATTTTGATACTATGTCCGATGAAGAACGTTTCCAAAACAGTACTATTCGTCCGATTCTTAAATTACAACAACCTTTGCTTATTGATGCGTTTATCAATTACGCAAACAAACACAAGGGGGTTTTTTATGAGCTTTCTATAGAAAAGCGTATGCAGTATATTGAAACAGCCATCTGTAAAGATCAAAAATTTCGTAATTCGATTAAAGGAATGCTGATTGGTCATTTTACTATTGAAGAGTATCAACGCTACATTACAAATTCTTCCAAATTGAACAAACGAATGATGAATTTGGTCATTAGCCGACTGCAAGACCAGATACTACTTTTGACACCACAACAGGTTTAATGAATTAATCAATAATGTAGTTTTAAACATGTTGTGAAATGAGCAAAACAAAATGTTTAAAGTTACATTTAGCGCATTGCAGTGACTTAACCATCATGTTTGATTTTACTTGTCATATAAAATTTCCCTAAACCAAAGGCTCTCCATCAGCATTGGTATTGAGCACATCACTCATATAATTCACAAAGGGTCGTACGGCTTGTAATGCAGTGTTTAGGCGGTCTAAAAAGTCGGGAGCGGCGGCTTCCGCTTGGCTATAGCGTATGCTAAACAGGTGTTGCTTATAGCGCAATAGGTCAATATTGGGGTGGTCTTTAGCATAGCCTTTGGGAGCGGTTTTTACGGCATCGCCTTGCAGTTCACCCCAAACATTTTTAAACTTAGGATTGTTTATAATATTGCGGTATTCATCGCCATCAACAGCCAATTCATTTCGTATGCGTTTTAGGTCTGTCGGACTTGGGTCCCAAAAGCCACATGCAAGGAAAATATCGTTGGGTTTTAAGTGTAAATAATATCCCCCTCGCAGCTCGGGTTTTGTGCGATGCCACGCCATACCAAAATGCGTTTTGTAAGGCGTTTTATCTTTAGAAAAACGCACATCTCGGTAAATGCGAAATAGCTTAACGCGATCTATACTGTCATGATGGTTAAGCTCGTCTTTTAAGGCTTCTCCAAACTGCTTTACGCTGGCCTCTAAGCTCTTAAATTCAGATTTATGCGCTTCAAACCATTCGCGGTTGTTGTTTTGCTCCAATTGGAGAAAAAAAGAAAATATAGACTCAGATAGTTTCACAAACGGAATTAAATCTTAGCGGCAAGTTAGTCTTTTTTTGTTTCGTTATAATAGCGTGAAAGAGCATAAATATTATCGTACTTCAACCATTTTTTCTACAACCAAAAAACCATTATACGCCTGAAAGGCAGGCAATACTACTTATTTTGTCTACTTTGCAGTACTTTTATGACGTCTGATAACGAATGTCCTTTGGCTTGAAGCAATATCATTAGGTGAAACAGCAAATCGGCACTTTCGTTAAGAAATAAATTGGAATTACTGTCTTTTGCTTCAATTACGGTTTCTACCGCCTCTTCCCCTACTTTCTGCGCTACTTTATTGATGCCTTTGGCCAACAAACTAGCGACATAGCTTTTTTCTGTTGGATTGTTTTTACGGTCATCAATTATCTGCTCCAAAACCGATAAAAAACCATAACTGTTCGTGTTTTTAGTATCCCAACACGTATCGCTTCCAGTGTGGCAGCTTGGACCATCAGGAATTGCCTGAATTAAAAGAGTATCATTATCACAATCCACCTTCATATCAACTAAATGCAAAAAGTTACTACTCTCCTCCCCTTTGGTCCACAATCGGTTTTTACTGCGACTAAAAAACGTAACTTTTTTGATTTCCTGGGTTTTGGCAACGGCATCGGCATTCATATAGCCCAACATCAATACCGTCTTTGTTTGTGCATCTTGCACAATGGCAGGAACCAAGCTGTCTGGGTGTTTGCTGTAATCTATAGTCATCGTACCGGAATTTTGTTTTTACGTAATCCCGATTTTAGTTCGGGTATACTTATTTCATTAAAGTGAAACACACTTGCAGCCAAGGCTGCATCAGCGTTTCCATAGGCAAAGGTATCTATAAAATGCTGTACCGCACCTGCACCACCAGAAGCAATAATTGGCACTGAAACCCTTTCAGCCAATTGACGTAAAGCATTATTAGCAAAACCTTGCTTTGTGCCATCATGATCCATGGAGGTAAACAACAATTCACCAGCACCTCTAAAAACTGCCTCATCTGCCCATTCAAAGAGTTTTCGTTCTGTAGGAACTTTTCCGCCTACCAAATGCACGATCCATTCGTTAGCTATTTGCTTGGCATCAATAGCAACCACAATGCACTGAGTGCCAAATTTTTGTGCCAATTCACTGATAAGCTGCGGGCGACGTACTGCTGCGGAATTAATCGATACTTTATCAGCTCCATTTTCCAACAAAACCCCAACATCTTCTACAGAGCTGATGCCGCCACCCACTGTAAAGGGAATATCAATGGCGTTGGCTACGTTTCGTACCAATTGAGCAAGTGTTTTTCGTTTTTCTTCTGAAGCAGAAATATCCAAAAACACCAATTCGTCTGCACCTTCTTCGGCATAGCGTTGCGCCAATTCCACCGGATCGCCGGCGTCACGCAACGACACAAAGTTGACGCCTTTAACAGTGCGACCGTCTTTGATGTCTAAACAGGGAATGATGCGTTTGGTTAACATGGCTTGTGAAAAATACGGCTGTAAAAAAATCAAGATAAGAGTCAGTTGCAAATATATTACTTTTCAAAGTAAAACTATGGAGCTGATTGTTGTATGTATTTACTAAAGGATTAAAAAAGTATTGGAATTACTAATCCCAAAAGTGCAATCCACCAACCGCGTTTAGCAAATGTAAACCGTCCTTTTTTATTAATGAGTAACCCTGTAATAACAATAAATATTAAAGCGCCTCCAAAGATATCTGAATAAATTATCCAAAAATTAGAAGTTGATTTGTTTAATGTAATGCTCTGACTAATTAGCGGTGTGTTAATAAACCTTATTAACTCTCCCTTTCCTATAGTCAAATCAATTTCAACATCATGGTTCTTACAAGATATTTTTAATTTGTTGTTGGGGTAAAAAAAATTAAATCGAGCTAGGTAAAACGTATGCTAAAAAAAGGAAACAGAAAGTAAGCCATAGTAAACGCTATTCAGATTGATATTGTTCTATATCCTTTAAAGAGATTTTTCCTTCATAAATAGCTTTTCCAATTATTGCTGCAGCACAGCCCAATTCTGCACATTGGTAAATGTCATCCATGGTAGTAACTCCACCAGAAGCGATAAGTGCTATTTCAGGAAAATGCTCTAACAATTCAAAATACAAGGCTAAGGATGGACCTTTAAGCATTCCATCTTTAGCAATATCTGTGCAAAGCACATATTCAAACCCTTTTTGGGTATAGTCTTTAATAAAATCAATGACATCTAAGCCAGAATCTTGCTCCCAACCGTGTGTGGCAATCCGTCTATTTTTGGCATCGGCACCTAAAATAAGTTGGGCTGCACCAAATTTCTCTAGCCATTCCAGTACCAATTCGGGTGCACTTACTGCAATGCTACCTAATGTAACCTGTGATGCTCCGCAATCAAAAGCTGTTTGCAAATCAGTTTCAGATTTAATCCCCCCTCCAAAATCAACTTGTAAAGAAGTTTTAGAAGCAATTTCTTCCAACACTTTTGCATTTACAATATGTTTGGCAAGCGCGCCGTCCAAATCGACTACATGTACATGGGTTAATCCAGCCCCTTCAAAGGCTTTTGCCACCTCTAGGGGCGATTCATTGTACACCTTTTTTGTGTTGTAATCGCCTTTGGTAAGACGCACACATTGCCCGTTGATAATGTCTATAGCAGGAATAATAATCATAAACGTAAAAAGTTTTGTAATAGCGTTGCACCCATGCTACCACTTTTTTCAGGATGAAATTGGGTGCCGTAAAAATTATTACGCGCTAAGGCAGCACTAAACGTTAGGTCGTATGTACAATGCGCAACGGTGTCGTTACACACATTTGCGTAGTAGCTATGCACTAAATAAAAATGGCTGTTTTTGGGGATATTAGAAAATAGCGCACCTTTTCCGCTAACGGTATTCCAACCCATATGTGGTACATTAAAATCGGTTTTAAAACGCAGCACTTCCGTGTCAAAAATACCCAAGCCTTTTGTGTTGCCCTCTTCCGATGAACGACACATCAATTGCATCCCTAAACAAATACCTAAAACAGGCTGCTCAAGATTAGGGATTATCTTATCCAATCCAGTAGCCTGTAATTTTTCCATAGCAGAACTCGCCTCCCCCACTCCCGGAAAAATAACATGTTTTGCCTTTTGAATGGTATTGGCATCGTGACTTAAAATGGCCGTAGCACCCAAACGCTCCAATGCAAAGCGAATGCTCTGGATATTTCCAGCTCCGTAATCAATAATGACAACTTTCATAACTGCCCCTTTGTTGACGGCAACACTAATTTCTCGGCATCTCGTTTAATGGCAGCTTTTATGGCTTTCGCAAACGCCTTAAAAATTGCTTCAATTTTGTGGTGCTCATTATGTCCTTCAGCCTTGATGTTGAGATTGGCTTTTGCACCATCAGCAAAAGATTTAAAGAAGTGAAAAAACATTTCGGTAGGCATTTTACCAATCATTTCACGTTTAAATTTTGCATCCCACATCAACCATGAGCGGCCACCAAAATCAATGGCAACTTGAGCCAAACAGTCATCCATAGGTAAACAAAAGCCATAGCGTTCTATGCCTAATTTTGTTCCGAGCGCCATTGCAAATGCCTCGCCCAAGGCAATGGCCGTATCCTCAATGGTGTGATGCTCATCCACCTCCAAATCGCCTTTGGTGGTTAATGTGATATCAATACCTCCGTGGCGTGCCAATTGGTCTAACATATGATCAAAAAAAGAAATACCTGTGTCAATTGTACTTTGCCCAGTACCGTCCAAATGCAACTCAATATTAATGGCTGTTTCTTTGGTTGTACGTGTATGTGTTGCACGGCGTGCGCCAGCTTTTAGTAAAGTATACACCGCTTCCCAACTTTGGGTATGTAAGGCAATAACTGAATTCAAATCCGCTGAGATATCAGATGACATAGCCGTATCGTGCTGAATCAATATTCCCTTTGCACCAAGGTTTTTCGCCAATTGCATATCACTCAATCTGTCGCCAATTACATAGGAATTTGCCAAATCATATTCAGGATTATTCAAATATGCTGTTAACATGCCAGTTTTGGGTTTACGCGTAGGCGCATTTTCTTCTGGAAAACTTTTATCTATATAGATTTGTTCAAAAGTAATCCCTTCGTTTTTAAGCGACGTCAGTATAAAATCATGGGTTGGCCAAAACGTTTCTTCAGGAAAACTGTCAGTACTTAACCCATCTTGATTAGTAACCATCACCAACTCATAATTCATTTCAGAGACAATGCGTCCTAAATATTGAAATACACCGGGGTAGAAAACGAGTTTTTCTAAGGCGTCCAGTTGAAAATCGGATGGTTCCAATGCTACTGTGCCGTCTCTGTCAATAAACAATACTTTTTTCATAGCGATAATGATTTACATGCGGTAATAAGTTTTTTGTTCTCTTGAGGTGTACCCACGCTAATTCGGATGCAGTTTTCACAATTTTCTTGCGAAGAACGATCGCGAGTAACAATATGTTTTGCCAATAATTCAGAATAGCGTTTTGAGGCATTATCAACTCTAACAAGTAAAAAATTGGCATCTGATGGAAAAATATATTTTACCCACGGAAAAGCAGATAATGCCTGCGCGAGCTTTTTGCGTTCCGATATACTTTCGGCAATTTGAACGCCTAGCTTTTCTGTATCTGAAAGAGCTTCTATTGCGTATTGCTGACTTAACGCGTTGATGTTATAAGGCGGTTTAATGTGCTTTAGCAGTGTAATAATTTCTGGATTAGCCATCGCAATTCCCAATCGTAGTCCAGCTAAAGCAAACGCTTTAGAAAGTGTTTGTGTTACTATTAAGTTTGGATAGTCTGCTAATTTTTTTGACCAACTTGGAAAATCGGTAAAATCGATATAGGCCTCATCTATCACAATTATTCCACTAAAATTATCTAATAACAGTTGAATATCTGTGTCTTTAAATGCATTGCCACTAGGATTGTTAGGACTGCAAAAGAACAAGGCTTTAGTGTTGGCTGAAATAGCAGCTAAAATTTTCTGGGGTTGCAACTGAAAGTCAGCGTCAAGAGGTATCTCAATAAGGCCTACGCTATTGATGTTTGCCAAAACCTTATACATGCCATAGGTTGGCGGCATAATGACAATTTCGTCCTTGTACGGGGTGCAAAAGGCTCTGAAAATAAGATCTAAAACTTCATCACTCCCATTTCCAATTAAAAGCTGTGCTTCATTGCAACCTCTAAGGGTGGCGATGACTTTCTTTAATTCACTTTGATTTGGATCTGGATAACGGTTTACTGCAGTGGGATTTGGATTTTCATTTGCGTCCAAAAACGTCCACTCCCCTTCTGTAGCGGTAAAAGTATCTCGCGCCGAAGTATAGGGTTTTAATGCTAACATTTCGGGTCGTGCCCATTGCGATAAATCAAAAGATTTAGCCATCATTTAAGTCCTTTAAACGAAGTGTTACAGCGTTTTTGTGTGCAAAAAGGCCTTCGGCTTCTGCCATAGCTTCAATACTTGGTCCTAGTGTTTGAATTCCTGTAGCACTAATGCGCTGATACGTAATGGCCTTGGTAAACGCATCCAGATTTACACCGCTGTATTGTTTGGTGTAGCCATTTGTAGGTAAGGTGTGATTGGTACCCGAAGCATAATCACCTGCGCTTTCAGGGGTGTAATTTCCAATAAATACCGAACCCGCATTTTGAATTCCATCAACAAAAATTTCCTCTTTTTGGGTGCACACAATATAGTGTTCTGGACCATAGCTGTTGATGAAATCTAGCGCTGTAAAATCGTCATCAAAATATACACTGACTGAATTATCAAGTGCTTGCTGTGCAATATCTTTTCGTGGTAATAGCGCCAATTGCTTTTCTAATTCGCGTTGTACTTTTTCAATTAAACCTATGGCTGTTGTAACTAAAATAACTTGACTATCCACACCGTGCTCTGCTTGTGAAAGTAAATCTGCGGCAACATATGTTGGATTGGCAGTATCGTCTGCTACCACCAATAGTTCGGATGGCCCTGCAGGCATATCAATAGCTGTTTGAAATTGCGTAGCTTTTTGCTTGGCAACCGTTACAAACTGATTCCCAGGACCAAA
>CBFICG010000039.1:9176-11804 GCA_965661025.1 Flavobacteriaceae bacterium
TCTTATATACTTTCGGAATGGAAGCCGTTCCAAACGTCATGGCAGCAATAGCCTGAATACCGCCAACTTGCGCAACTATTGTGACCCCACATTTATGGGCTGCGTAACAAATAGCTGCAGGAATACCAGAACTACTAGGCGGAGTACAAAGTACGACTTGTGTACATCCAGCAATCTGAGCTGGAATGGCAAGCATCAATACGGTAGAAAACAAGGGTGCTGTTCCACCAGGAATGTATATCCCTACTTTTTCAATAGGCTTTTTGGTTTGCCAACAGTCTACCCCTTTCATGGTGCTTACACGCACTTGAGCTGTTTCCTGTGCTTTGTGAAAGGTGTAAATATTGTCATAAGCAACGTCTATAGCATCAACCAATGATGGGGGTAATTTGTCTTTTGCTTGGGCCAAGGTATTTTGTGAAACAACAAGTGCATCTGTAGCAACATTATCAAATTTTTTGCTGTACTCACGAACAGCTATATCGCCATTCGCCTTAACTGCAGCAAAAACTTCATCTACTATAGGCTCAACCGCTGTAAAATCAGCCGTAGGGCGTTTGGTTAACGCTTGCCAAGTATTCCGATTGGGATTGGTAACAACACGCATTATTGAATCATTCGTTCGATTGGACATACTAAAATATCGCGGGCACCCGCTGCTTTTAACTCATCGACCATTTTCCAAAAGGTGTTTTTGTTCACTACTGAGTGCAATGAACTCCACCCCTCTTCTACGAGTGGCATGACCGTTGGACTTTTTAGAACAGGCAAAATATTTGAAATATGTGAAATGGCATCGTTGGGGACATTCATAATTACATATCGGGAGTTTTTACCTGCCAATACCGCTTGAATACGGAACATAAGCGTATCAAGAATTTCTTTCTTTGGCTCAGATAACGTCTCTGCACCAACCAAAACAGCTTCAGATGTAAACATCACTTCAGCCTCCTTTAAGTTGTTTTTGAACAGAGTTGATCCACTAGAAACAATATCGCAAATGGCATCTGAGAGTCCAATATTAGGTGCAATTTCTACCGATCCGTTAATGATGTGTAAATCGGCATTAATACCCCTCTCAGATAAGTAATTTTGAACGGTTTTTGGATATGAAGTAGCGATTCGCTTGCCTTCTAAGTCATCAATTCCATTGTATATTACTTCTTTAGGAACAGCTATAGATACTCGACATTTTGAAAACCCTAAATGTTCCAAAACCGAAATATCTTCCCCTTTTTCAATCAATAGATTTTCCCCTACAATGGCCAAATCTACAACCCCATCGCGTAGGTATTGTGGTATGTCGCCATTACGCAAATAGTAAATATCCATAGGAAAATTAGAAGCTGTTGTTTTAAGTTGGTCTTTTCCATTATTAATAGAAATACCACAATCCTTTAGTAATTTTAAGGAATCTTCATTGAGTCTCCCTGACTTCTGAATGGCAATACGTATATTTTCTTTTTTCATATTTGATACAAAAAAACCCGTTTGAGTTGATTCAAACGGGTTAGTCGGTTATGTATACACCTCACCTAATTCGTTTGAAACGATACTTTATTGTGGTGGTGTGTTTGTGTTTTTTTCATTTGATTGCAAATATCGAACTTTTTTTTAAAATCTTACTGATTTCCTAAAATAAGTGGCAAGCCATCTTTTCCGCTTCCAATAACAATCACTTTAGTATTAGGCGATTCTGATAATTTTATGGTTGCCTCAATTCCTTTGTCTTTAAGGATGTTTGGTGTAAGGGATGCTGCTAATATGCGGTTTGCAGCAGCTTTTCCTTCGGCATCGATACGAACTTTTTCAGCCTCTTGACGCGCTTTTTCTAATCGAAACTCGTATTCCAAAGCCTCTTGTTCTTGTGTAAGCTTGCGTTGAATAGCTTCTTTAATGGAGGTAGGGAGTGTAACATCTCGTACTAAAACCGAATTTAGTTGTACATGTTGGCTTTCTACTTTGCGTTTTGTTTCCTCGTAAATTTCATTCTGAATAGCGTCACGTTTTGTAGAATATAATTGTTCTGGTGTATATCGCCCAATCACAGAACGTGATACCGCACGAATTTCCGGAGCAATGACAATATTCAAATAATTTTCTCCTTTAGTTTTGTGTAACAATCCTAATTCATCAAGTTTTGGTTGATATAATACAGAAACGTCTAACGAAATTTCCAAGCCGTTGGAAGAAAGCACACGCATATCGCTTTCAAATTCTTCTTGCTGCTTAATGTTATAGAGATACACGCGATTCCAAGGGGCAATGATATGGAATCCCTCACCTAATGGTGGTTTGTCGGTAACTGTACCACCGCCAAAACGCTCCCATACGACACCAGCTTCACCGTATCCGATGTTAACTGAAGATTTAGAGATAAAAATGATAGTGATAAGAGTAATGACTACTACTGGTAGTCCGAGTTTTGGAACTTTATTCATAAGATAAAAAATTAGGTTAACATGCCTCCGTCAACATTTAAGACTTGACCGGTAATATAGCCGGACAAATCGGAGGCTAAAAATAAACAAGCGTTTGCTACGTCTTCTGCAGCACCGCCACGCTTAAGCGGGATACCAGCACGCCATTGGGCTACAACCTCTTCGGGAAGTTTACCTGTCATTTCGG
>CBFICG010000040.1:0-11533 GCA_965661025.1 Flavobacteriaceae bacterium
CAATTATTTTTTGCAAGTAAATTAAAATAGCTAATACCCCTTATGACTAAATATAAAAAGTGATAATTTTACGATCCATTACCAAGCAAAGTTTTTTGACCTTTGCAGAGTGTTATTTTAATCAATCTGGATAAAACACAATTATAATTATTATGATTAATAGAAAATTAATCAGCTTGCGAAATAAGTTCTTATCCTTTGCTATACTTTTATTCGTATTTTCTTTTTCTGCAATAGCGCAAGACTCCGATAGTTATAATTTAACGGCTGCCTTGCAAGAAGTTTCTGAAGAAAATACTTTTCATGATAAAGAGTATTTTAATTGGGGATCTACGATCATAAAGGGGGAGGATGGAAAGTATCATTTGTTTTATGATCAAATGCCAAAAAAGCATGGTTTTTATTCTTGGTTGACAGATGGAATAGTTTCAAGAGCAGTTTCGGATAGTCCAACAGGTCCATGGAAGAAGGTCCAGGTAGTGTTAAAGGCCAGAGGTGCTGGCTATTGGGACCAATATACGGTACATTGCTCTAAAGCGTACAAATTTGAGGGCAAATACTACCTGTATTATATGTCTACTAATTCTGGGAAATTAGATCTAAACCACGAGCAACTTGATATAATCCGTCAACAGCGATGGAAACATGATAACCTGAGGGGAATGATGCGATTAAACCAACGTATTGGCGTTGCAGTAGCTAATAACATTGAAGGCCCCTGGAAACGTTTTGATAGCCCCTTATTTGAGCCTCAACTTCCCATTGCAAATCAGTCAAATAATGTCAGTGTTACCAAAAGACCTGAAGGCGGTTATTTAATGATTATAAGAGGGGATCAACCGGATCAACCCATTGATAAAATTGTTCGAATGCAAGCAGTCTTATTGGCAGATCATCCACTCGGGCCATGGAAAATGCAACCCAAACCGGTTGTTGTGAATTACAACTCTGAGGATCCAGAGGTTTGGTATGACGCAGAACGCCAACGCTACTATAATTTATATCACGCATTCGGATACATGGGTATGATTACGTCTACTGATGGATTAAATTGGAAGCGCGCAAAGCATTATAAAGTTGCAGACAAGTCATATAAAACAATAGACGGTAAAATCGTTTCTGTTCATCGTTTTGAAAGGATGGGGATATATCACGAAAAGGGGAAACCTTTAGTACTTACCGCAGGAATTTTTACAAAAAAAGACGGTGTTAACGATACGTATTCGTTATTTATTCCTCTTAAACAAGATTAATCCACTACTGCAGCCACCTATACGTATCCCTTTATTGTTTTTTCGGATACGTTTGTAAAATGACTTTTTCAAGTATGTTATTACATTGACATAAGGTTAGTTATTGTATAACCCGCTTATTCTGTTTGTCAATGCGCTCCCTTTGTTTGTTGCTTAATCCTTGTCTGTAATACACATCTGGTCTGTGGTTGACACGGTGTTCTTTCATTTCTGGGTCGTGAACATCTCTACTCAAATCACAATCAAATCGCACCAGTTTTGAACAGAACTTACTCCAATTTCCAGTAGCGTTTATAAAATGAGCAGTACCCCAAGTAATGCCGCGCCCATCTTTTGTGTCGGTAAAAGCATCTGGCACGTATGGCGCAGCAGCATATGGCATCAATTCTGTAATTGAAGCTATTTCAAAATTTACCCAATCTTTCGCGTATTGAATGGTGTTATGCTCGGGGCCGTCTTTATAAACTAAAGCGGCTACTCCTTCTTTAAACGGAAACAAGGAGGTTTCATGTCCCGAAGTAATTAATGGATTTAATGGATGCTTCTTAAACGGCCCCAGGGGATTATCGGCAATGGCTAAACCTTGCATTCTAACCAAGTCCGGTTTTTCGCCAAAATCTGACTTGTAATAAATATATATTTTCCCATCATGAACTAATGGATACGGGTCGTGTATAGAATATTGGTCCCATTCTCCTGCTGCGCCGTTTGGAATAACGATTTTATTGTATGGTGTCCATGGTCCTTCTGGGGAGTCAGCATACGAAACAGCTACTGGGCAATCATCACCGCGTTTGCCACTAGCTTCCATAAATCCTTGATAGTATAGATAGAATTTTCCTTCCCACTCTAAAATATCAGTTGTTGTAACGGATCGCCATCCAACTGTTGGTTTTTCTGGTCGTTTGATGGCCACCCCTTGTTCTTCCCAATTAAAACCATCAGTAGAGGTAGCGTACCAGATGTCTGCTAAATCCCAATCAGAAGAAGGAATGGTATCGTTAGATTTCTGAGCGCCTTGTGGCGGTGTAGGGGTATTTCTATAGGTATACCACACATAATATTTCCCCTTGTGGAGTAATATTTTTGAGGGATCTCTTCGAGAGATGGTTCCGTCAAAATCATTGTAGTCAAATCCTTTTAATTCCGTGTATTTAAACTGACTAAACAACTCGTTATTTTGCGGTTGAGGTGCGGCATAATTTGTATAAATTCGCTCCATTGCGGCACTCATTTCTCGATTTGGTTTTTTATCAGGGAGAACAAAAGGAAAACCGCCTTGGTCTATTCTTACAACTGTTTGTTCTGTATGTTTTTCACAAGATATGATAGCAAAGAAAGCCATCAAGTAAGCGAATTGTTTCATGTATTTATGGTTTCGTTTAATGGAGTCAAATTTCATGTATTTCTTAGTTGTAAAAATAATTTTTTTTGCGTTAGCATAAAAACTACCGCTTTTTCAGAACGTTTTAAGAAATTCATAAACGTGTTTTTTGTGTAAAGCGCAAAAGCATTTTCATTTTTTCTTCAACTTGAGAGAGATTGAGCCCATTAGTGGCTACATCATCAATAGAAACGCTGTAGTTGATAAACCCCAAATACGAGGCTTTATTTTTTAAAATGTTTAAAAAAAATTGATTTGGTTCAAACTCAAGAAAAGTAACATCTAAATTAAACATAATTTTCCTATATTTGGTGAACCAAACTGGTTAACCAATTAAACCAATTTTTAAATAATGACAACATCAAAAGCAATCCTCAGTGTATTTATTTTAATTTTTGTGCTTCACTTACAAGGATGCAATCAAAATAGCAAGCCAACGCAGATGGCAAGCAAGGTCATCCCTTTTTTCCAGCATTGGAATTTAATTCTGGGAGACGGCTCAAATGTGGGTCAGGCAATTGATTATCAAAACAAGGACTTTTTATATACTACGGCTGATGGTGAGGAAGAATGGGTTGTTTTTAAAACGCCCAACGCTGGGAATACTCATGGTACTTCGAACAACACAAGAACTGAACTGGCGCAATTAAAAAAGTGGTCGCCGCTATCCGATGCAAAATTGGATGCGACATTAAAAGTAATGAATGTAGCAAGTACAGGAGATCCGAGGGTGGCAGCAAGTTACTCAGTGGTAGTGGGCCAGATTCACAGTGCAGATGGGCACGAGAATGAACCGCTTAAGATATTTTATAAAAAATTCCCAGGACATACAAAAGGTTCGGTTTTTTGGAATTATGAAATCAATACCGCTGGTGAAGACAATTCAAAAAGATGGGATTATTCCTATCCTATTTGGGGCTATGACTTTTCTATTGTTGGATCAGACAAAGATAGCTTTCCACAAGAACCTGAAGAGGGCATTGCTATTGGAGAAGCGTTTAGCTATCAAGTAGAAGTGAAAGAAGGAACAATGTACCTTACATTTACAAGTGAAGGGCATCCAACAAAAACTTTCACTAAAAATCTGATTGATTCTGAATATAAGACTGAAGCCGATATTCCAACCCAGGTTCAGGAATTATTTTTTCCTATTGGTCAAGATGGTGTTGAACGCAAAAACGCTTATGCTGAAGAAGGGTTGTTCTTTAAATTGGGGAGCTACAATCAAACCAATGGTAAAAGTCCTCAAGTCAATAGAGTATGGTGTTCTGGCGCAGAAACCCATAAAGGAGATCTTGAGAAACAATATGCAGATGGAAATTATGCTGAGGTCTGGTTTAAGACGGCGACTATTGAAATTAGTGATCAAGCCATTTCAAATGAAGGCTATTTTTCAGCCAATGATGATTTGAGTAAAAAGACCGTTTACCCCAGTGAAGTCATTCCTTTTATGGACAAGTTTAAAATATTAATGGGAGACGGTTCAAGAGAAGACAACCTAGTAGACTTTGAAAATAAAGATTTTTTCTATACCGTGATTGACGGAACAAGACGTTGGGTTGCTTACAAAACTCCTAATTCTGGAGTAACCTCTCCCAATTCCAGCAACACAAGAACAGAGCTACACGAAAAAAGAGAATGGATTCCAGAAGAAGGTGGAAAGCTAACAGGTACTTGCAAAGTAATGCATGTTTCTACCACGGGGGATGCACGAGTTGCCGCTTCATTTTCAACTGTAGTAGGACAAATTCACAGTGGAGAAGGCCATGAAAATGAGCCGTTCAAATTATTCTATAAAAAATTTCCTGGGCACACAAAAGGATCGGTTTTTTGGAATTATGAAATCAATACTGCTGGAGCAGATAATGGTGGAAGGTGGGACTTCTCAACTGCTATTTGGGGTCATGATATGTCAGTTGTGGGAACAGCAAAAGATGCGTATCCTAAAGAGCCAGAAGATGGCATTAAATTAGGAGAAGAGTTTAGTTATGAGGTAAATGTTTATAAGGGAATCATGTACTTGACCTTTACAAGTCCAAACCACGAAACAAAGACTTTCACAAAAAATCTTATTTCGTCTGAGTATGTGAATAAATCTGATTTACCAGAGCAAGTAAAGAAACTATTTCTACCCATAGGGCAGGATGGGACAGAACGTGCCTCTGCTTATAGCGGAGAGTTAAATTATTTTAAACAAGGTGCCTACAACCAGACAAATGGAAAAAGTCCTGAAACAAATATGGTATGGTGTACAGGTGCAGAAACCTATGGAGGTGATATTGCTAAACAATATGAAAACGGAAGTTATACAGAAGTTTGGTTTAGAGAAGCAACAGTAGGTTCAGGCACACCGCCAAAATAAAGTAATCTTAAAAACAATAAAATCAGAGAAAAAATGAAATCATTCGGATCAAGTAAAGAGTTTAATTTTGGAAAAGACATTGCATGGGATGTCGTGGGCGACGGCGTACGCAGGCAAATCATGGCCTATGATGACACCATTATGTTGGTAAATGTGGAATTTAAAAAAGGCGGTATTGGTCAAATGCACAAGCATTATCACGCGCAAGTCACGCAAGTGGTAAGTGGTTCGTTTAAAGTTACTATTGGAGATGAAACAAAGGTTTTAAACGGTGGTGATGCCTTTTATATTCCACCAAATGTTTTGCATGGCGCAGTGTGTTTAGAGGACGGCGTTCTTATCGATGTGTTTAGTCCAATACGTGAAGATTTCATGGAATGATAATTTTTTTAACAAAAAATTAGGATATTATTAATTAATACTTATATTTGGAAAACCAAAGTGGTTAACCAGAATGGTCAACCAATAAATTGGTACGACAAAAAAAGGATAGACGCACATCTATCCTTTTATTACACACTTCTTTAAGAGGGAAGTAGTAGTGCCGCTTAGTAAAGCAGCAATTCAAAGATACAAATTCCTTTGATACAGGAATTTTTTTGCATTGCTTCTTTTCTTATGTGGCCTTAGACTTAAACATAAACTAACATATATGAAAAAAAGCAATATTTTTTTATTAATGGCTCTTTTTACCACAACGATACTTAGTGCGCAATCTGTGCTAAACGGTACGGTACGTGGGACAGACGGCCAGCCTATTCCAGGCGCTAATGTGGTGGTGCAAAACACCAATAATGGAACAACGACTGATTTTGATGGAAAATTTTCAATCTCAGTTACTTCAGGGGATGTCCTTACGGTTTCTTATATAGGATTTGCCACGCAAAACATTACCATTTCAAATCAATCTTCACTTAATATTGTTTTAGAGGCTGATGCTTCTAAACTTGATGAAGTAGTTGTCATTGGATATGGTACACAATTGAAATCTAACCTAACAGGTGCTATTTCAAAGGTCAACAACGATGACTTAGACCAACTAGCAGTGTCTCGTGTTGATGATGCTTTAGTGGGTCAGGTTTCGGGTGTGAACATTCAAGCCACTGAAGGAGAAGCAGGTTCTGCACCTACAATCCGAATTCGTGGTGTTGGCTCTATAAATGGTAGTGTTGACCCGTTAATTGTTGTGGATGGTATGGTCGTTGACAACGACTATTTGGGTTCTTTAGACATGAATGATATTTCCTCATTTGAAATTCTTAAAGATGCGGCTTCTACTGCAATTTATGGTTCTCGAGGCTCGAAAGGAGTTATCATGGTAACAACTAAAGATGGTAAAGAAGGCAAAACCAAATTCCGTTACAACGCTTATACAGGATTTAAAGAGGCGCATCAAAGTGATGCATACTATTTTACTACTGCCCAACAAGCGGAGATGGAACGTGCAGCTACAGGGTCAATACAGGACAAAACACAATACAAATTACTTCTTGCTGAAGCGGGTGGTGACACAAATTGGCAAGACATCATTTTTGATGGTGGGGTGATCAACAGTCATTCCCTAAGTGTTACAGGTGGTAGCAAGCGTACCAAGTTTAGCTCTGCTCTAAGTTATATACACGACGAAGGAGTTTTGTTAACTGATGATTATAAGCGATACAATATTAAGCTTAAAGTTGATAGTAAGATAAATGATAAATTATCCTTTGGATTAAGTCTTACTCCTTCGTATACTGAGCGCCAACGTTTTGATGGCTCTACACACGATATTTTACGTCAACCTTCTTGGTTGCCATTGTATCTAGATGAAAACACTATCAAGTTTGTTAATAGAACACGCGATAAAGGAAAATATGCTTATGCACAAGTAGGCGACTATGCCATTCAGCGTATGTTTGATGATTTCGATTTGGCTAATGGCGTTCCCATGCCAAACGGTGCAAGTGGTTTAGACATTTCAAATACGTCTAACACCAACCCTGCTGCAAAAGTATTGGAAAGCGACAGAGGCGATAAAAAATTTAAAGCATTTGGTAATGCATATTTCAAAGTTAAGTTTAACGACAACCTAAGTTTGCGTACAAGTTTTGGTGGCGATTACCAAAACACGGCTTATCGACTATGGAGAGGTGTTGAACATAACAGAAATGGTGCTTCAGCAGCGTTTTTGGAACTTCAAGACACAAATCGTATTCATATGGTTACCGAAACGTACTTTACCTATGATCAATCTTTTGGAGATCACGTGATAAATGCAGTTTTAGGAACAGGCGCTGAATCATGGAAAACGGAATATAACCAAACACGTGGTGGTGGATATACTTCGGACTTGCTACAAACTATCGCTGCTGCAGACCCGCTTACGGTAACAGCATCATCAATGGAATATGAGTCACGTTTATTATCCTTCTTTGCACGTGTAAACTACACCTTTGCAAATAAGTATTTGGCGTCGATTAGTATGCGTCGTGATGGGTATTCTGTATTTGGGTCAAACCAAAAGTATGGAGATTTTCCAGCGGCATCTTTAGGTTGGAAACTTCATGAAGAAGATTTCCTACGTGATAACGAAGTAATCAATAATTTAAAATTCCGCATCAGCTACGGTATTACAGGTAATCCTGGAGTAGATACAGGAGATGATCAAATTGATAATTACCCTTATTTGGCCCTATTGGCAACCAGTAATGCGGTTATTGACGGCGGGACGCTTACAGGATTTAATTCACTAAACATTTCAAACCCTGACCTAAAGTGGGAGCGTTCTATTGAAATAAACCCAGGTATTGACTTCGGATTATTTAACAATGTCATTACAGGTTCTGTGGACTACTATGAAAGAGAGAGTGACCAACTGTTGTTGTACAATCCTATTTCTTCAACAACAGGGTTTAACAATGCCTTGGTAAATATAGGTAAGGTTCAAAATAAAGGTATTGAAATTGAATTGCGTTCAAGAAATATTTCAACTGAAAATTTCCGTTGGTCATCAACATTCATCGCATCCAAAAACAAAAATACTTTACTCGATTTTGCGGACTCTAACGGTCAAATTCAAAGTGTAGACGCCAAGCGTGCTGCGGAATGGATTAACCAAGTTGGACATCCGATTTCATCTTTCTATGGTTGGGTAGTTGATAAAGAAATCCCAACAGAATACCTTAAAAATGCATGGCATCCAATTGGTGCGCAAGCGCAAGATGTTTATGTACGCGATCTTAACGGAGACGGACTTATTGACGATGATGATAAAACCATATTGGGCAGTCCGTATCCAGATCTTATTTGGAGTTTTGGTAACGATTTCAAAATTGGCAATGTTGATGTAAGCTTCTTATTCCAAGGAAGCCACGGCGCTGAAACCCGTAACATGGCAGATCAATACATTTTTAACCACTTTAATAGTGGACAGGATTTTGACCCTGCAATTACCCCAGATCAACAGTTTATTAAGGAAAAAATCTTTACAGATTCTATTATACAAGACGCATCATATATTGCTTTACGAAATGTAAATATTGGCTATACCTTTAGTGATGATGTTATTTCTAAAGCAGGTTTATCTAGGGCTAGAGTGTATGTAGCAGGTCAAAACTTGATGTACTTGAAAGCTGATGGATATACTGGTTTTAACCCAGAGTCTATTAACGATACGAGTTCAACAACTTATGGTTACCAACGAGCAGGTTCTCCTGTATTTAGTACGGTTTCTTTAGGTGTAAATCTTGAATTTTAATTTATTATAAAAAGATATTATGAAATATTTAAAATGCACATTATTTTTTGCACTTTTAGCTTTAGTTTCTTCATGTGAAGAAGGGTATTTAGAGCCAGCACCAACTTCGGTAATTTCAAGTGCAAACTACTATACAACACCTGAACAGGTAGAGTCAGCCGTAATAAATATTTACGACGGCATCCAAGGTGTTTGGAACTTCAACATGAATGTAAATCGTGGTTTACAGCTAGAGTTTTACTTAACAGAAATGCGTAGCGACAATACACGCACAAAGTCAAGTGAAGGCGAGGCAGCACAATTTGAAAGTTATTCTGTTCAAGCCACAAACGGAATTGTAGCTAACTATTATCAGAGTTATTACAATGTTATTTATCGCGCTAACGTAGTGTTGGAAAACTTAGATGCTGCAGGGAACATGGCTGCAAAATTTGAAGCAGAAGCCAAGTTTTTGCGTGCCTATGCTTATTTTAATTTAGTTCGCTTGTTTGGAGACATTCCATTGGTAGATCGCGTTATTTCGCCAGAAGATAAGGCTACAGCTTATACGCGTGTGGCTACTTCTGAAATCTACAATTTAATTGCTGCGGATTTAAATACTGCAATTAACGGATTGGATAATAGCTCAGCCTATAGGGCTTCAAAAGCTGCTGCTCAAACGCTGTTGGCTAAAGTACACTTAAACAAAGGAGAGTATTTAGAGGCACAACAGTTATGTGAATCTATTGTTGGCTCGGGGAACTATGCGCTTGAACCCAACTTTAAAGATGTATTCTACAGCGAGGGTAACGATGAGGTTATATTTGCCATTGGTTATATTGGAGATTCTGACGAAGCGCAAAACTTCTCTGCAGAGTGGCTAAATGCTGTGGGTAGAACTGCGGGTGTTAATTATGTTACTAATGACGCCAAAGCGGCTTTAGATGCTATGGGAGGCGATAGGACCATGTATTCGTACCGAAATGATGTGTCTCAAACGACACAAAATCAAGTTGCCAAATACATTCCAAATGGTGACGCAGACTTAGGAATTGCTTCTACTTCTAATGACCCGCAAAAAGCAGGAAACGATTGGATTGTTTTGCGCTATGCAGATGTTTTATTGTTACATGTTGAATCTATTTTAGCAGGTGGCACATCTACTTCAAGCGCTGCGGCATTAAGCTCATTTAATCGCATACGTAATCGTGCTGGATTAGCAGACGATACCGACGGAACCATTACCAAGCAAGAGCTAATGGATGAACGTCGTGTAGAGCTTGCCTTTGAAAACCACAGGCTATTTGACCTGATGCGTATGGGAGAGGCACAAAATGTACTTTCTGCATTTGCCACTTCTGTTGGAGTTGGATTTACATCTTCTGATTTGTTGCTTCCAATACCACAACGCGAGATTAATTTAAGTGGTGGAACAATGAGTCAGAACCCAGGATACTAAGCGTTGAATAGATTAACAAATTTAAAAATGAAACAAATGATGAATTTTAAAATTACAGAGGCACTTAAGCTGAATTTTATTTTGGCTGCATGCGTCTCAATAGGTCTATTGACTTCATGCGAAGAGGAGGTTTATCCTGCGGCAGGATCAATAGCAGATAAAACACCACCATCGGCTGCTTTTAGTGCAACTCAAGGTGTTGGTTTTGATAACGAATGGAAGACGTATTCTTTCGCTAACCAATCTTCCAGCGCAACTGACTTTGCATGGGACTTTGGAGATGGCAACAGTTCAACAGATTTTGAGCCTTCCAATGTTTATCCGGGTGAGGGAACATTTAATGTTACACTTACTGCATCTGACAAATTAGGAGTTACAAGTACGTATTCTGAGCAAATTGTAATTGTTGAGCCAGAGGCTCCATCAGCGGTTGTACCGCCAATTTTAGAGGCTAGCTTTGAAGACAATTCATTACCCGATGGCTCTGGAGATGGTCGTGATTCATGGAGATTATCAGGGGCTGGTGTAATTCAAATTACAAGTTCTCCAGTATACGAGGGTAGTCAAGCTGCTAAATTCCCGTCTGGTGGTGATCGCGCTGCTTATCAAGTACTTGAGGTTACACCAAATTCAGACTACACGCTTTCATACTATTATACGATGAAAACGAGTCCTTCTGGAGGGAATATTACGGTTTGGATTCTTCCTGGTGAAGTTTCTGAGTTTTCGGCTATCGATACTGCTCAAGCGATTGCTAGTTTTGTTGGTACTGATCAAAGTAGTTCAAATGACTATGTGAAAGTTGATTTACCGTTTAATACGGGCGCGAATGACAAAGTTGCTATTCTTATTACCAATGAACTGGTAGAGTCTAGGGTAGATTCTATGTCTATTACAGCGGATTAAGTTGATAATTAAATAAAAATAAGAAGTAAATGAGACGCAAAAGATTTGCTATAATTTTTCTTATTGTTTTCTCATTTACTTCTTATTATACAGCTTTTTCGCAGGAGTCCTCTCCTTTAAAAGTTGAGAAGCGCATTAAAAAGAAACAGCGAAAAACAAGTAAAGTTCGCCTGCCAAAAATTGATCTTTCAAATTGGTCGGTAACTGTACCGGCTGAACGCGAGGATGGCAAACCACTTGTTGTGGAGCCACCAGAAATTCTGAATTATGCAACCAATCAACAGATAAGGCCTTATATGTATACAGATTCAATTCGCGGAGCAATTGTTTTTTACGCAGAGCCTACCAAAGCAACCACGCCCAATTCAAAATATTCTCGTTCTGAATTGCGTGAGCAAATGGTTCCAGCAGACAACAATGTAAATTGGACTTTTGCCGACGGCGCATACATGAG
>CBFICG010000041.1:0-11412 GCA_965661025.1 Flavobacteriaceae bacterium
TCCAAGCATATGGAAGAAGGGTATCCTGGAAATTTGAAGGTAGCTGTTACTTATACACTTACACATAGCAATACGCTGAAAGTAGCCTACAAGGCAACTACAGATAAAAAAACAATATTGAATCTTACCCAACACAGCTACTTTAACTTATCTGGAGATTTTTCCAATACGATTTTAGACCACGAACTACAAATTAATGCCAGCCACTATTTGCCCTTAAACCAAAATCAAGTTCCTATTGGAGCGCTTGAAAACGTCAAGAATACTCCTTTTGATTTTCAAACCCCAAAACATATTGGAAAAGATATTGGTGCTGAAAACGCACAACTTGAAATAGGTAAAGGATATGATCATTGTTGGGCATTTGACTCCAAAGGATTAAAAAAAGTGGCTAGCGTATACCACGAAAAAAGTGGTCGTCAAATGGACGTCTATACCGACCAACCCGGAATGCAACTTTACACCGCAAATTTTTTAAATGGGACCATCCCCTCCAAAACAGGGGGTACATATGACTCCAGATCTGGATTTTGTTTAGAAACACAACAGTTTCCAAATGCGCCAAATCAAAAAGAATTTCCATCTACTATTTTAAATCCACATGAAACCTTTACAAGTGAAACTTGGTTTCACTTTGACACAAAAAGCAACCACTGATAATGCAACATACCAAAACTGACATCATTATTAAATCCCCAGGTAGAATTAACCTGATTGGTGAACACATTGACTATAATGGAGGGCACGTATTGCCAGCAGCCATTGACCGCAAATTAACCATGTGGTTTAGAAAAAAAGACAATAATATTTGTAGGGTTAATTCCGAAGACGAAGGTGCTTTTACATTTGATATTGAAAAACCACTTAAAAGAAGCAACACCCACTGGGAAAACTATGTTTTAGGGGTGATAGATGGTATCCAAAAAGCACGCCCTGGAAAATTAAAGGGTTTTGATTGTGTAATCTCTAGTGAGTTGCCCATTGGTGCCGGCATAAGTTCTTCGGCGGCATTGGAGTGTGGCGTTGCTAAGGGGCTTAATACCTTGTTTGATTTGGGTCTTTCTGACATAGCGCTCATTGAAATATCAAGAATGGCAGAACACAATTTTGTGGGTACCAAGTGTGGTATCATGGATCAGTTTGCAGTAACTATGGGCAAACGCAATAAGTTACTTTTACTCAATTGTGAAACCTTAGAATATACACTTATTGATGCCGAATTTTCTCCTTACAAAATACTATTACTCAACACCAACGTATCTCATAATTTAGCATCAAGCGAATACAATACCCGCAGGGCCGAATGCGAGCATGCGCTAAATACCATTCAAAAAGACCATCCAGAATACAAGTTTTTGGCAGATGTTCCTGAACCAATCATTGAGACGTATAAAGATAAGCTGGAGGGGAAAGTATATCAGCGGGCGTTATTTGTATCGCGTGAAAACACACGAACACTAAAAGCTGCTAAACTTATACAAAACGGACATATCAAAGAATTTGGAGCACTTATGTACCAAACACACGAGGGACTTTCAAAGAACTATGAAGTGAGCTGTCAAGAGCTAGACTTTTTAGTGGATTTATCTAAATCTATTCCCCAAGTTGTTGGAAGTCGCATGATGGGTGGCGGATTTGGAGGATGTACCATTAACCTGGTTGAAGAGGGTTTTGTGAATGAGTTTATGGATATAGCTGCAAAGGCTTATAAAAAACAATTTGCTATAGACCTAACGGCTATTATGGTAGCCACCTCTAACGGAGTTGAAATAGTTAAATCTGAATAACCATGGATATAAATAACACCCCGCATAGAAGAAAAAATATCCTTACTGGAGAATGGGTTTTGGTATCTCCCCACCGAACAAAACGACCTTGGCAAGGCAAAAAAGACACGCCGCAACAAGCCGAAACAATAGCATATGATCCAAACTGCTATTTATGCCCAGGGAATGAACGTGCTGGCGGTGCTAAAAACCCCAATTATAGCGGAACCTATAGTTTCACCAATGACTTTGCTGCCCTCTTGCAAAGCAAAGACGAACGATTCATCGATGGGCTTTTGGAAGCTGAATCTGAATCTGGTATTTGTAAGGTGATTTGTTATTCTCCAAATCACGGGTTAACACTGCCGCTAATGGACATTAAAAGCATTATTGCTGTAATAAAGCTATGGCAAAGTGAGTACAAAGAATTAGGTGGCAATCCCGATATCAACCACGTCCAAATTTTTGAAAACAAAGGAGCCATTATGGGCTGCTCTAATCCGCATCCACACGGACAAATTTGGGCACAACGCTCCATTCCCCAAGAAGTACAGAAAAAAATTGTACAGCAAAAAAAGTATTGGGATAAAAACGGCAGAAGTATTCTTGTAGATTATATAAATCAAGAACGTGTTGCTCAAGAACGTATTGTCTCAGAAAATGATTCTTTTGTGGCGTTAGTTCCATATTGGGCTGTTTGGCCCTTTGAAACCATGATTGTACCCAAAAGACATGTTTCCTCTATTTTAGATTTAAATGAACAGGAAATTGCAGACTACGCCTCAATACTAAAAATACTTACCATCAAGTATGATAATCTCTTTGAAACCTCTTTTCCTTATTCGGCAGGAATTCATCAATCACCAACAAATGGGCAAGACAACAAGCATTGGCACATGCATATGTCGTTTTACCCTCCGCTACTACGCTCCGCCGAGGTAAAAAAGTTTATGGTGGGCTATGAGATGTTTGCCAACCCGCAACGAGACATTACTGCAGAGCAAGCAGCCAAGCGATTACGAGATTGTAATTCAAGTCATTATCTTGCAGACTAAACCCTTTCAAAATGGATATTCGTTTTACGCCCTATTTAATTATTACTTTACTTCTATGGAGTTGCACTCAAAACCCAAAAAAAGAGGTAACAGGGACTCCTTTAGAAGATCATGTAACCGCTGGACATAGTTGCACCCCGACCAATACTAGATTTAACGTACAAACCAATAACATAAACCAAAACGAAAATTTTTCAACTAAAGGAATGGTACTCATTCCAGGAGGAGCGTTTAATATGGGTGCCGATGATGAACAAGCTTGGCGAGATGAATATCCCAAGCATAATGTTGTTATTGATTCTTTTTGGATGGATATTCACGAAGTAACAAATGCGCAGTTTGCAGCTTTTGTTGAAGCTACGGGATATGTTACAACTGCCGAAAAAACTGTAGATTGGGAACAGTTAAAAAAAGAACTCCCCCCAGGAACACCAAAACCAGATGACAGCCAGCTTGCCCCTGCATCACTTGTTTTTGTTGCAACAGACAGACCCGTTTCGCTTAGAAATGTAAGTCAATGGTGGCAATGGAAACAGGGCGCGAATTGGCGTCAGCCGCAAGGAGAAGGAAGTTCAATTATCGGAAAAGAAAATCACCCTGTGGTGCATGTAAGTTGGCATGATGCGGTGGCCTATTGCAAATGGGCTGGGAAACGATTGCCTACAGAGGCGGAATGGGAATATGCCAGCAGAGGTGGCTTGATAGATAATGTATATGCATGGGGCAATGAAAACCTAAATGAAGGAATGCCAAAAGCAAATACTTGGGAAGGTAGTTTTCCCTATCAAAACAAACTGCGTGATGGATTTTACCTAAGCGCCCCTGCAATGAGTTTTAAACCAAACGGGTATGGGCTTTATGACATGTCTGGAAATGTTTGGGAATGGTGTGCCGATTGGTATCACGAAGACTATTACAAAACACTTGCAAACAAAACTTCTACAAATCCTCAAGGCCCTCAAACGAGTTATGACTCCAATGAACCCTATGCAAAAAAACGTGTAAGTAGAGGGGGAAGCTTTTTATGTCATGATAGCTATTGTAGCGGATATAGACACGCCATGCGCCTGACAACAACCCCTGATACAGGAAGTATCCATACTGGGTTTAGAGCCGTTTTAGACATAAACTAAAGTACTTGTATATCCTTTAGTAATAATAGATTTTAAACCCTTAACAGTGTATAATGAATTTAAAACACCTTTTTTTTACGATATCTGGCATTTTTATTTTCACAAAAATGCATGCACAACACAATGAGAAACTTATCTTGGGAGATCATCCGATGTTTTATGCAACTAAAACCAATCACCCCATTACTATTGATGGCAAAATGAACGAAAGCATTTGGAAAAAAACACCATCTACTACACTGGATTATTTTTATAGGGTTGAAAAACCTGAAGATGAGCAGCAAACTACGTTTCGCATGCTTTGGGACACCGAGTATTTGTACTTGTTTTATGAAATGGAAGACAAATTTCTCAATGCTAGAGAAGTAAATAGAGATGGAGCACCATATTTTGACGACTGCGCTGAAATTTTTCTCATTCCTGCACCTGAAAGTTTAGATACCCATTTTGGCTTTGAAATTAACATTTATAAAGCTTCAAATGACTTTATCTTTTTCAATGATTACTACCAGAACAATCACGTGGTGTTTCATCCCTTTAACCCAAAGTTTGATGTTGAAGTTTCATACCAAGGCACCCTAAACGACAATAGCGATATTGACAAGGGTTGGACCATGGAATTGGCGATTCCATTGAGTAGTTTTGGAGCATTTGCAAATGTTGTTCCCGTCAAAGAAGGAAACCAATGGGCATTTATCCTAGTGCGCCAAGACCGAAACGAAAAGGATGGAAACAAAAGGGTGACCTCAACTAATTTTCCAATATATGATATCGCTAAAACCACACATCAACCAAATCATTTTGGAATAGTAACATTTAAATGACATAAAACGGACTATACATACAAATTACTTTATCAATCATTTGTTTTGTTTAGAATTGTTTTGAAATATTAATTTCATATCGTGAACTTTCAGAAAATTATCGACATCATGAAAATAATCCGTTTTATCGCTGCAACGCTTTTTTTGGTGCTTTCCGTCAATGCACAAAACAATACTAATGTAGAAATTGATGTGAATTGTCAAAAGTTTATTGGCGATATATCCACATTAGATAGAAAAAAATACTTTTCAATTCACGATGTAGGAAGCGATACGGAGCAAGCTGCGTTTAGAAAAGAGTATAATGTCACGGGGGGGCGTCAGTTTTGGGGGCCTTTTGGGCATGCTTACAATGCGTCATCAACCAATTCTTCCGAAAGACAAGCAGGAGTGTATCCTGCTGATAAACCCGAAAAAAACACTGTAAAAGACGTTAAGAAAGGAGTCGTAGGCACGAGCCACCCTTACACTGCTTTTGTAGATGGGTTAGATGTCACAGCTGCCGCAAATTGGGTGGTAGATTATTTTAGAGATCATTTAACCAATGGCGAAGCTCCCGAATTTTTTGAGGTTATGAATGAACCCTTTGTTCACGCAAATGAGTTTTACCCAGGTTGGGATATTTCTGAGAATAACAGAATAAAACTACAAATGGCTCAACTTTACAATGAGGTTGGGATAAAAATCAATGAAACACCCGCCTTGTCTAACATAAAGGTAATAGGCTATTCAAGTGCTTGGCCTTCCATGGAGCGTGATGATTTTGGCCACTGGAATGACAACATGAAAATGTTTATGGACACTGCCGGAGCCAATATGGCCGGTTTTTCTACCCACCTGTATGACGGCATTAATGTGACGGGGCAAGATACCAAGCGTTCTGGAAGCAACTCTGAGGCGATATTAGACTTAATTGAAAATTATAGTTTTAAAAAGTGGGGGGGCGTTAAGCCACATGCCATTACGGAATACGGGGCAATCGAGGAAGGTTATGGGAATAATTATAGTGACATTGCAAGTGCGCAAACAATGATATCATTAAACCACATTTTATTTAACCTATTAGATAGAGAAAATAGATTGATTAATTCTATCCCATTTGTTACTGGAAAAGCAACGTGGCACATTACAGCAGAAAACAACTATCAACCCTATGGAGCTGTGTTATGGAAACCGACAAATATTGGAGAACCAACACCTGCGGGTTGGGAGTACACGCCCAGAATCCATTTCTACGAATTATGGAAAGATGTCAAAGGACAACGTGTTTTTATAAAAAGTGATAACCCAGATATTCAAACACACGCGTTCTTGGACAAAGCGTCCAACAAACTCTATATTGCCTTAAGCAACCTAGACGATAACACACACTCCGTTAACCTAGACTTTATCTCAGCTTTACCTAGTGTTACCAAAGTAACAACAAAAGCATTAAAGATATATCCTGAATCACTTCCTGATATGAGTATCTCCACAGGGACTTCAGTACCATCTAGTATTCATTTAATCAAAGATGAAACTGTTGTTTTGGAATGTACGCTTGGAGGCACTGTGAATTATACAAATGGGATAAAATTCAAAAACTATTATTCACAGGAGTATCTTCAGCCCATTAACGCCAATAGCACCATTTCTTATAATTTTAATAATGTAGATATCGGTCAAGGTTTTGCCTCTTTAAGAATGTCCATTGGGCGAAAACACAATGTTTCTAAAAGCCCTATCGTAAAAGTTAATGGGACTACCGTCAATGTTCCTAACAATTGGAAGGGGTATGATCAAGCCAACAGAGATGACTTTTTTGGAATGATTGAAATTCCATTTGACGCATCTTTACTTCAACCCAATAACAATGTTACATTGGAATTCCCCGATAATGGAGGAACGGTAAGTTCTCTTATTTTAAATACCGCTATTTATGGGAATTATACTGAAAACTTTGGGGATGACGCTATCGCCTTTGAAACCCTAAATGATGATTACGAATCAGACACTGTGTTGCCTGTAAATATTACCTACACTTCAAATGTAGAAATACCCGTTGAAGGATTCCAACTTGTTTTGTGGTCCGTTTCAAATCCATGGTCACAATTATGGCTTAGGACTGAAAAAAACCAAACACCGCTACCTGCTGGAGCTGATATGACAACCACGATAAACATCAGTAATTTACCCAATTCGGTCTTAAATGAAGATGGGAAACTTATGACAGATGCTGAATTGTTTGCTGCAAACCCAAATACAATACTTCAAGAAAGTGCAAATTACCATCAAAACACCAGTGTAGAATTTAGAGATCGATTGGCTTCAGGTGAAGCGCTTAACGATTATTATTATGAAATTAGATTGTATATAAATCCGTCTGCTGTGGATGCTGGCTTTGGAGTCTCTACAGGGAGTCAACACAGCACAAGCTATATATCAGTACACGCAGCAACACTTTCACTGGATGATAACAACACCATACAGCTTACTGTTTTTCCCAATCCAGTAAAAAACAAACTATACCTTCCAGACCATATAAATTTTAATGCTGCAACTATTTATAACTCGGTTGGACAAAAGGTAAAACATATCATATCACAACAAAGTATAGATGTTTCAACCCTAAAAGATGGTGTTTATATTATCAAAACGGACTCAGGGGAGACTTCAAAGTTTTTAAAATCTACTTTTTAAACGTAAAGAGAATGCAGTAGGATGGTGATGAACATTGTAGCCTCGCCAGGAATCGAACCTGGATCTAAAGTTTAGGAAACTTCTATTCTATCCGTTGAACTACGAGGCTAATTGCACAATGGTAAAGATGCCAAAAAACAAAAATTGAATCAATACCAAATGAAATGAAAAAGCGTTGTCTTTTTGTTTTACTTGTGTTTGATAAACCCATTGTATAGGAAAAGCAACCAAAAACCAACCAATGTAATTTGACAATGGGGCTGTATCGTTTGCAAACTCCCAATAATCAAACTTTGGCGCAACAGGTTCAATAACCAAATCCAAAAGCACCATAAGTAATGCGCCAAATGCAGCTGAAAATACAGCGCGTTGAAAAAAAGCGGCACCTACCGCACCCGTTATAAACGTAAGCATAACCCAATTAGCACCAATAAGCAGTGGTACGCCACCTACCTTAACGCCTAAATTATCACCATAGACATACTGCCCAAAAATAAGTCCATAATTCACGCCCAATAGCTCTACCCCCATACCCACTACAAATGCAACCGCAGCTGACAAAAGCACCTTTTTATTGACATCGGGAAGATTGACAAACAACAAGACAATCGTAATAAACAAATTAACGGGAGTGGTTTCTAAAAACAACTCGCGATCAATAAATAGAATCCCCAACAAACCAGAGAAGTGAAAAAGCCAGATCAATCCAACCGAAATTTTGGCGGTACTCGTTTTGGGAATGAAAACGTTTTTCATGGTGTTGGCGTTAAGTCGGCTACAATTTTTGCCGATAACAAACATAATGGAATTCCACCTCCGGGGTGCACACTTCCCCCACAAAAATACAGATTTGAAATATCGCGTGAAAAATTTGGATGCCGTAAAAAAGCAGCCATTTTATTGTTAGAAGACGCGCCGTACAACGCCCCTAAATGGGATTGTGTTCTAGATTGAATAATTTCAGGAGTCATGATCCATTCTTGCACTATCAAAGGGTCTATTTCAGTATCTAAAGCCCGATTTAATTTCTGAATCACCCAAGAGCGAAGTTGTTTTGTCAGCGCATTCCAGTCTTGCCCAGTATCGTGCGGTGCATTAACCATCACAAACCAATTCTCTTTGCCTTTTGGGGCATCGGCTGGCACATCCTTGGAGGTAATATTAACGTAAACAGTAGGGTCTTTATACAATGATTTGGTATTAAATATAGCATCAAATTCTGCCCTGTAGTCTTCAGAAAAAAAGATATTATGCAAATCCAACTGGGGAAATGACGCATTAATCCCCCAATAAAATATTACCGCGGAGCTAGAGCGTTCTTGCTTCAAAACTTTTTCAGGTTGTTTTTGATGGGCTAAAAGTTTTTTGTAAGTGGGAACGATATCCATATTGGAAACAACTACAGCTGCCTTGTGTAATTTTTCAGTGACAACCACACCAACAGCTTTATTATTTTCAACCACAATTTTGTCTACATGTTGCTCTAAATGAAAGCAAACGCCTTGGCGTTTTGCAAGTTCATATAAGGAGTGACTAATATCACCCATCCCTTTTTTTGGAATGTAGGTCCCATAGTGTTGTTCCAAATGCTGCACCAAGGTCATCATTCCCGGGGTTTGGTATGGATTTGACCCATTGTACGTAGCAAATCGGTTATAGAATTGCACCAAGTGGGGCTCTTGGAGTTGTGCTTGGTTAACATTATTTAACGAAGTGTCTATTTCAAACGAAAAATAGTTGGCAATTCCAAGAAGCGTTTCTTTTCTAAGAAAGGTACGCCACTTGTGCAACGATCGCTCTAAAAATAACTGTCGAGTCCGGTCAAATTTCTTTTTTGCCTTTGTCAGATAGCGCTTTAGCGTTGCTTTTGGCACGTGAAGTTTATCTTCAACTTCTTGCACAAAGCGTTCGGTGTCGCCGTAAGCGATAAGTCTGGTGTGATCTTCCCAAAAGTATTTACATGCAATTTCTTTGCGTTTGTACTGAAAAAAGTCGGCGGGATTTTCGTTACATAGTATAAACAGTTCATCTACAAATTGGGGCATGGTAAACAACGAAGGGCCCGCATCAAAACGAAAATCACCCAACGTAAAAGTAGAAAGCTTTCCTCCAATATAGGGGTTTGCTTCAAAAACCTCCACGGAGTAGCCTTTTTGAGCTAACCGAATAGCAGTAGCAATACCACCAATTCCTGCGCCAATAACAATTGCCTTAGTCATTTGTGCTCAAAGTTAGGCGACGGACAGCAAAACGTGCAAATAAATCTTCTTTATACCAATTTCGCTTTCGCGTTTTTTTTACAATGGCAGCATGATGGGAACTTTTATACGCAAATGCTTTTACATCCTCCAAAGACTCCCAAATACTAAAGGTAGCTTGCTGTATCATGGGCCACTCGCCAATACCTTTATACCACAACACCCCTTTGGCTTGAGTAATGGCTTTTGACGCTGCTGGAACAGCACGCCAAAATTCAATCAGTCGGCTTGGACGCAGCGTGGCTCTTGTAATAATCCCTATTTGCTCGTCTTTTTCTAATGGTCGTTGCGAGGCTTCGAATGGGTTTGTTTTTCCCCATAGCCCATGACTCTGCAAAGGATGCAATGAAAAATGTTGCTGCGCTGCAGAACGCTGATCAAACGCTTGCATGACATGGCTATTATTTAAAAACACCATAGCATCTTGTTTTGATTTCCAAACGGTAAGCAAAGCATATGTTGAAAAATCAGGCCAAAGACTAAACCCCTGACCAGCACCTGTGCCCAAAGTTTTAACAAAACAAATCCCATGCTGCTGCTGTACTTTGGGCAACGCGCGTTGCATTTGTGTAAATGCCCAGAATTTATTTTTTGTGTATGAAAAGAAACTTAATAAAACTTGCTGCGCCATGTGCTAAAGATAAGGTTTCTGAGGTATCTGTTTGTAACATTTACTTAACCTATGCTTAACCTACACTTATCGTTTTATTTTACTTAACATTAAATGGTTTTGAGAGTTTTGTTTAAACTTTTTAAATAAAATGAAAAACATTACATTATTATTTGCCGCGCTGTTAAGTATAGCAGTGCTACAAGCACAAGAAGAAAAGAAAGATTCATTAGTTGTTACTGCACTTGAAGAAGTTGTAGTAGACGGGTACTTTGGAGGTCTTTCGAAAGCCCTTGAACAACAAAAGAAAAACCTTAATATTACCAATGTGGTAACGGCTGACCAAGCAGGTAAATACCCTGACGACAACGTGGGTGAAGCCCTTCGCCGAATTTCTGGTATTAGTGTTCAAAACGATCAGGGTGAAGCACGTAACATCGTAATGCGTGGTTTTGGGACGCAATTAAACTCTGTTACTTTGAACGGAGACCGCTTGCCTTCTGCTGAGGGAGATAACCGTAACATTCAGCTGGACCTTATTCCAACAAACATGATTGAGGCGATTGTTGTGAAAAAATCGTTGACTCCAGACATGGAAGGAGATGCTATTGGTGGTTCTGTAAACTTAATTACACGTTCTAACCCAAGCGAATTCCGTGCTTCTGCTACGATTTCTGGTGGTGGAAACCCAATTCGTAGTGGTGGTTACAACAGAAATTTTGCTTTGGTTGTTGCAGATAAATTATCTGACAAATTTAGCTATACCTTTAGTTCTACCATCCAAACACGTGACTATGGTTCTGACAACGTTGAGTTTGCTTGGAACGACCCAGAAGACTGGACAGATGTTAATAAAGGGGAAATTGAAGAAATGTATATTCGTCGTTATGACGTAAAGCGTACACGTCGTTCGGTTTCATTAAACTTAGATTACAACATTAACGAAAACAACTCGCTTTACTTTAAGTCTATTTACAACCATCGCGACGACTGGGAAAACCGTTTCCGTTGGAGAGCTATTTATGAAGATGAAGAGCTTACGATTCGCAAACAAACAAAAGGGGGTATTGATAACGAAGAAAACGAT
>CBFICG010000042.1:0-11195 GCA_965661025.1 Flavobacteriaceae bacterium
TGACTGCAACGGCGCAACAAACGGCAGCGCAAAACCGACTTACCATGGCTGTGAACGTACGTTTTTTCAATACTTTAAATGACGAAGACGACTTTGAAAAACGGTTTAGCTTCTTTTTCGATTTTGATGCTACAGCGCAAGTGCAAGCGATACAAGCTGAAGCACACGAAATACTATTTGAACGTATTACTCAAGATATTTTTAACGAATCCTTGGCTAAATGGTAAGTCACGAGCGCACATATCTGACGAAACTTCGTGAAAAAGGGCAATCCGACCCAAAAAATACGCTTGAACATTTTAACACTTTGGTACAACAATATCCTTATTTCCAAGCATTACACCACATGAGCTGGAAAATTGCAGAGGACAACAATTTACCAGAAAAGTCGATGCTCCTCAAGTCATGTGCACTACACACAAAACACAGACTACACCTTATCACTAATCCAAATGCAGGGGTAGACATTGTTGAAATAAATACAGATAAAAATATATCCAGCGAAGTTCGGTCATTTGCTGATTGGCTCCAGCAATTGGATTCCGTAACTTCAAAAGGGAATGAGCAAAACAGGCTAATAGACAAATTCATTTCAGGTGCACCTCGAATATTGGTTTCTAAATCCCCCGAAAAACAACAAGATCTGACCAAAAAGCAGCAATTTGATGCGCAACTGTTGATGACCGAAACGCTAGCAGAGGTTTATTACAAACAAGGAAAACTAAAAAAGGCTAAAAAAGCCTACGAAATATTGGCGTTGAAATATCCAGAAAAAAGTGGTTTCTTTGCTGACCAAATTCGAAAAATTACGAACGCACAAAACAAGAGTTGATATGAGTACATTTTCCATTTTTTTAGGACTAACAGTCGTTATTTGTTTTTTGCTCATTTTAGTGGTTATGGTTCAAAATCCCAAAGGCGGAGGACTTTCGTCTGCATTTGGAGGAAGTTCCCAACAACTTGGTGGTGTACAAAAAACCACGGATTTTTTAGATCGCAGTACATGGATGTTAGCGGCTCTTTTGTTGGTGCTTATTTTGATTTCCAACTCGATGATAAGTTTACCTTCTGATGTAAATGAATCCACACTCGTGGACGAGAATGCTATTGAGGAGGTTATTCCGGAGGCAGTATCTGAAGAAATTCCAGAGCAATTGCCTGAACTACCCGAATCGGAAGGCAACAACTAATTTAGATGTCATCCTGTCAGTGTTTTTGCTTTTTCTTTTAGCAAATATACCTTGGCACAATTGATGCTATTTAACTTTAAATAAAAAAATAACACATGAGTACGATCAATATCAAACCCTTGGCTGACCGTGTAGTTGTTGAGCCATTAGCGGCAGAAACCACTACAGCTTCGGGAATTATTATTCCCGATACTGCTAAAGAAAAACCACAAAAAGGAACTGTCGTTGCTACAGGACCTGGAACCAAAGACGATGAAATCACTGTTCAGGTGGGCGATACTGTTTTGTATGGCAAATACGCTGGAACTGAGCTAAAGCTCGACGGTGGAGATTTCCTCATCATGCGCGAAAGCGATATCCTAGCAATTGTTTCATAATTTAATTTAGACATGGCAAAAAAAATACAATTTGACGTAGAAGCGCGCGACGGACTAAAGCGCGGTGTAGATGCATTAGCAGATGCAGTTAAAGTAACCCTTGGCCCAAAAGGACGCAACGTAATTATAGGGAAATCCTTTGGTGGACCTCAGGTCACCAAAGATGGTGTAAGTGTTGCTAAAGAAGTAGAACTTGAAGATGCCCTTGAAAACATGGGCGCACAAATGGTCAAAGAAGTTGCTTCAAAAACCAACGATCTCGCTGGTGACGGAACTACAACAGCAACCATTTTAGCGCAAGCTATTGTAAAAGAAGGCTTGAAAAATGTAGCCGCTGGTGCAAATCCTATGGATCTAAAACGAGGTATTGACAAAGCTGTTGAAGCCATTGTAGCAAACCTAAACGACCAAGCTGTCGAAGTAGGTAATTCGTCTGATAAAATCAAGCAAGTAGCTTCTATCTCGGCAAATAACGACGAGGCAATTGGGGAGCTTATTACTGCTGCTTTTGAAAAGGTTGGCAAAGAAGGTGTCATCACTGTTGAAGAAGCAAAAGGTACTGATACTACAGTTGATATTGTTGAAGGAATGCAATTTGACCGTGGGTATATCTCACCTTATTTTGTTACTAATTCAGATAAGATGGAAGCCGACATGGAAGCTCCGTATATTTTGATATACGACAAAAAGATTTCAACCATGAAAGATTTGCTTCCTGTTCTTGAGCCTGTTGCGCAAAGTGGCAAGCCACTTGTTGTTATTGCTGAAGATGTAGACGGCGAAGCTCTTGCCACACTGGTAGTAAATAAACTCCGTGGCTCGTTAAAAATTGCTGCTGTGAAAGCACCTGGTTTTGGTGACCGTAGAAAGGCAATGCTAGAAGACATTGCCATCCTAACAGGGGGCACAGTAATTTCTGAAGACCGAGGATTTACCCTCGAAAATGCTACTATCGACATGTTGGGTACAGCAGAAAAAGTAACCATTGACAAAGACAATACTACAGTTGTAAATGGTGCTGGAAAGTCTG
Organism: Flavobacteriaceae bacterium; assembly: GCA_965661025.1. Taxonomy (GTDB): domain Bacteria; phylum Bacteroidota; class Bacteroidia; order Flavobacteriales; family Flavobacteriaceae; genus UBA7446. Next base: position 2,598 of record CBFICG010000042.1, read on the forward strand.
AAGACATCAAAGCGCGCGTTAACCAAATCAAGTCGCAAATTGAAGCATCTACTTCGGACTATGATAAAGAAAAACTACAAGAACGTTTAGCTAAACTTTCGGGTGGAGTTGCTGTATTGTATGTTGGTGCAGCCTCTGAAGTAGAAATGAAAGAAAAGAAAGATCGCGTAGATGACGCCCTTCACGCTACACGAGCAGCTGTTGAAGAAGGCATTGTTTCAGGCGGTGGCGTTGCCCTATTGCAGGCGTTGCCAAGTTTGACTAAGCTCAAAAGTGAAAACGCCGATGAGCAAACAGGTGTTCAGATTGTAGCTCGAGCTGTGGAATCTCCGTTGAGAACCATTGTTGCTAACGCTGGCGGCGAAGGCTCTGTGGTAGTTGCTAAAGTTATTGAAGGTGACGAAAACTTTGGCTATGATGCCAAAACAGATACTTACGGTAACATGCAAGAAAAAGGAATCATTGACCCAAAGAAAGTAACACGTATTGCGCTTGAAAACGCTGCATCTGTTGCTGGGATGATTCTTACTACAGAATGTGCTTTGGTAGACATCAAAGAAGATGCACCACCGGCCATGCCACCAATGGGCGGCGGCGGTATGCCAGGCATGATGTAATATCTAATTAAAATGACTGCCCCACTCTGGGGCAGTTTTTATATGTATAGAACCCTACTTAAAAATATTGAAGCTACCCTTGATGAGAATCCAACGTTGCAAAAAGGATTGGATTGGATTTGTGCTGAAATAAAGCAAAACCTCTCAAACTACGACTGGGTAGGCTTTTATTTTCATCACCCCAAAAAGAAAGAGCTCCATTTAAAAGCGTTTGCTGGGAACCCTACAGATCATAAGATTATCCCATTTGGGAAAGGGATTTGCGGACAAGTTGCCGTGCACAATCAAAATTTTGTTGTAGATGATGTATCTGCAGAAGAAAATTATATTTCGTGTAACATTGATGTAAAATCTGAAATTGTAATTCCCCTATTTGTTAGAGGAAAAAACGTTGGACAAATAGATATCGATTCCAATACACACAAAGCATTTGATCAAAAAGACGTGCAGTTTTTGGAGGCTGTAAATGCACTTGTCTCGGCTTATTTATTGCGTACAAACGCACCTTTTTAGTGCGATAAAATGCCTACTTTTGTGGTTTCTAATTTTTCTACATGAAAGACGCTATACAAGCCAAATCCGCCCTCGTTTCTGTATTTAACAAAGAAGGGCTTGCCCCCATTGTTAAAAAGATGCACCAATTGGGCATTACGCTTTATTCTACTGGCGGAACAGCAGCTTTTATTGAAGCGCAAAACATTCCTGTTAAACAAGTTGAAGACTTAACTTCATATCCTTCTATTTTGGGGGGGCGCGTAAAAACACTACACCCTAAAGTTTTTGGTGGTATTTTGAACCGTAGAGATAATGAAAACGATCAAAAAGAACTAAACACTTATGACATTCCCCACTTGGACATTGTTTTGGTTGATTTATACCCTTTTGAAGACACAGTAAAATCTGGAGCTAGCGAGGCAGCGATTATTGAAAAAATCGATATTGGTGGTATTTCGCTAATTCGTGCTGCTGCTAAAAATTACCGTGACGTTTTGTGCGTTTCATCAGTGAGCGATTACACAGCTTTTTTATCGTTGTTAAATGATAAGAAAGGAACCTCCGGACTTTCGGATAGAAAGAAATTTGCGGCTAATGCATTTCAGATATCTTCACACTATGACACCCAAATTTTTTCGTTTTTTAGTGATAACACCGACGCGCTAAAAATCAGCTATGCAGAAGGTACTACACTTCGATATGGAGAAAACCCCCATCAGAAAGGACAATTTTTTGGAGATTTTGGCGAGGTATTTTTCAAGCACGGAGGAAAAGAACTTTCATACAACAACCTGTTGGACGTTGATGCTGCGGTTCAACTTATGGCAGAGTTTCAAAAAGATGCGCCAACATTTGCCATTCTTAAACACAATAACGCTTGCGGATTAGCAACGCGGAACACCCTCGTGGATGCGTACAAAGATGCTCTAGCTGGTGACCCCATTTCTGCTTTTGGGGGTGTACTAATTTCAAATACTCCCATCGATATGGCAACTGCCGAAGAAATTCATACGCTGTTCTGTGAAGTAGTTATTGCGCCTGCATTTGACAATGATGCTATTGACTTATTGAAACAGAAAAAGAATCGAATCTTATTGAAATTAAATCAATATCCACAGCCAAAAACAGTGATACGTTCATGCCTCAATGGACACTTGGTACAAGACCGCGATGCGATTACAGATCGTCTAGAAATGCTTCAGGCAGTTACAAATAGAAAAGCTACGTCACAGGAGGAGAGCGATTTACTCTTTGCTTCTAAAATTTGCAAGCACACAAAGTCAAACACCATTGTTTTAGCAAAAAACGGACAGCTTATTTCTTCCGGAACAGGGCAAACTTCACGCGTAGATGCGCTAAAGCATGCTATTGAAAAAGCAACTCATTTTGGTTTTGACCTCCAAGGGGCTGTCATGGCAAGCGACGCTTTTTTCCCCTTTCCTGACTGTGTAGAAATAGCTCATAATGTTGGTGTTACAGCCGTAATTCAACCCGGTGGTTCAATTAAAGACTCGTTAAGTATTGATTATTGTAATACCAATAATATAGCTATGGTAATGACGGGTGTGCGGCATTTTAAACATTAATTCGTAATATTACATACCAATACAGCTCCCATGGGATTTTTTGATTTTTTAACAGAAGAAATTGCAATTGACTTAGGTACTGCAAACACCCTTATCATTCACAATGATAAAGTTGTGGTTGACAGTCCATCTATTGTTGCTATGGATAGAACAAACAATAAAATAATTGCTGTAGGTCAGGAAGCAAATCAAATGCAAGGGAAAACGCATGAAAACATCAAAACCATTCGCCCACTGAAAGATGGAGTTATTGCAGATTTTAATGCTTCGGAGCAGATGATAAGTATGTTCATTCGGAACATTCCTTCACTAAAAAAACGCTTTTTTACTCCTTCGCTCCGGATGGTCATTTGTATTCCCTCTGGAATTACTGAGGTGGAAATGCGTGCCGTTCGCGAATCTGCTGAACGTGTCAATGGAAAAGAGGTGTATTTAATTCATGAACCTATGGCTGCTGCAATAGGGATTGGGATTGACATTATGCAGCCCAAAGGGAATATGATTGTCGATATTGGTGGGGGAACTACGGAGATTGCGGTTATTGCCCTTTCTGGAATTGTATGTGATAAGTCTGTGAAAATTGCAGGAGATGTGTTTACCAATGATATCATTTATTACATGCGTACCCAACACAATTTATTAATTGGTGATCGCACTGCCGAACGCGTTAAAATATCGATTGGTTCGGCATCTGAAGAATTGGAAAATCCACCAGAGGACATGTCTGTACAAGGACGTGATTTACTTACTGGAAAACCTAAAGAAATCATGATTTCTTACAGGGAAATTCACAAGGCGCTTGACAAGTCCATCATTCGTATTGAGGATTCTGTCATGGAAACACTTTCACAAACTCCTCCTGAACTTGCTGCAGATATTTATAATACAGGCGTCTATTTAGCTGGTGGGGGTTCTATGCTGAGAGGTTTGGATAAGCGTTTATCCCAAAAAACCGAACTTCCTATTTTTATTGCCGAAGACCCTCTAAGAGCTGTAGTGCGTGGAACGGGAGAGGCACTTAAAAACATTGAACGCTATAAGTCTGTTTTGGTAAAATAGCTATAGCCCATGCAAAAACTACTGAACAGCATACTGCGCAACGGAACGCTTTTGTTGTTCATCCTGTTGTTTGGGTTAGCTATTGGATTTATTGCGAAATCACAAAGCTTCCAACAAAGTTCATTGTTCGCTTTTAACAAGGGTGTTTCAGCATCTTTTTTTGAAGCCCGTCATCATTTTTTTTCGTTTTTGAAAAGACAATCACACAATGAGCAACTTGTTGCAGAAAATCAGTTCTTATTAAACCAACTTATCACAAAAAACAATCAAGCGTTGTTGCTGGATTCTATCCCTTATGAGGTACTTCCAGCCCAAGTAATTCGAAACAGCATTAATCTGAATAACAATTACTTGACGCTAAATTTGGGTGAAAAAAGCGGAATTAAAAAGGAAATGGGAGTTATCACTGCAAAGGGTATTGTTGGCGTGGTAAACAAAACCAATGCGCAAACTAGCAGCGTAATTTCTTTACTCAGTAAATCTTTGCGCGTAAATGCCAAACTAAAAAAAAGCAATCATTTTGGTAGTTTGTATTGGGACGGTTACAACCCCAACAGTGTGATATTATCCGATGTCCCCTTAGCGGCAAACGTTGTTTTGGGCGATACGATTGTTACCGGCGGCATGTCGGCTATTTTTCCTGCCGAAATTCTGATTGGTGTAGTTTCTGAAGCCACGGTTCCGCTGAACGATAATTACTATTCTTTGCGTGTTTCGCTTTTTGAAGACATGACTAATTTGAACCATGTGTATGTAGTCAATTTTCCCTTGGCAGATGCAATTAAAAATTCAATAAACTACAAAGACAATGAATAGATTACCTACATTAATTGCATGGTTTTTGGGATTGTTTTTTGTGCAAGCTTTCGTGTTTGACCCTGTTTTGTTAGGTATTCCGTATGCTCCTTTTGTCTATGTGTTACTGCTTGTTTTTTTACCAAACGGATGGGCACCATGGATCGTGTTATTGACCGGTTTTTTTATAGGCTTATGCGTGGATTTTATTTTTGTTTCGGGTGGGGTACATACAGCAGCATGCTTACTAATTTCCTATGCACGCCCACTCCTTATTAGGGCAGTATTTCGTGACACTATTACACCTAATAACCTAAATATTGAACAGGAGTCTTTCGGCAGTTTAATTCGTTATATCACTATTGTGATATTTGCCCATCACTTTATTGTATTTGTAGCTGTTGTAGGCAATACAGCGCGAATTGGTTGGTTGTTAAATGCTTGGCTTTCCAACAGTTTACTCACCCTTTTGGCAACTGTTATTATTCTAACCCTAACACGAAGTTCAAAGAAATGAGGCCACGCTTTTTCCCCATAATTGTTGGTTTTATTGGAATGGTATTGCTATTCAGATTGTTCACGTTACAGATCTTATCTGACGAATATGGCGACCTGTCTCTCAAAAATTCGGTGTTAAAACAATATGTGTACCCAGAACGGGGCTATATATTTGATAGAAATGGAAAGCTATTGGTTTCCAATCAACCCATGTACGACCTTATGGTTGTACCAATAAACCTCGCTCCTTTTGACACCTTAGACCTTTGTAAAATGCTTCACCTTACAAAGGAAGATCTCAATGATAAAATCATCAAAGCAAAACGCTATTCATTACGAGCTCCTTCCGTGCTATTAAGCCAAATTTCAAAACAAGACTATGCCGCATTACAAGAAAAAATGTGGAAGTTTCCAGGTATGTATATTCAGCGAAAATCAGCAAGAGCCTACCAAACAGATGTTGCAGCCAATGTTTTGGGCTATATCAGCGAAGTAAACTACTTTGACATGGAAACAAATCCATACTACAAACGGGGTGAACTCATTGGGAGGCAAGGCATAGAAAAAACCTACGAAAAAATACTTCGTGGAAAAAAAGGCGTCACCTATTTGCAGCGCGATAAGTTCAATCGAATTATTGGGCCCTACAAAGAAAAACAATTAGATACACTGCCAACCGCTGCCTTAGACATCACACTATCTATCGATATTGATTTGCAAGAATATGGCACCAAACTCCTTGCCAACAAACGCGGTGGGATTTTAGCAATTGAGCCAAGTACCGGAGAAATTTTAATGAGCGTAAGCACACCCACCTATGCGCCACATTTGCTTGTTGGAAGAGAGCGTTCCTTAAATTTTCGTGAATTACAAAAAGACACCATCAATAGATTTTTATTTGATCGATCACTACAAGGGCAGTATCCGCCAGGCTCCCCGTTTAAAGTGCTTAACGCGCTTGTGGCGCTCGAAGAAGGAGTGATTCGCCCCAACACCTCATATACCTGTTATGCTGGGCATTTCTATGCTCGTAATCAGTTTATGGCATGTAAGTGTAGCCCAGGTTCAATAAACAACCTAAATAGAGGTATTTACAAATCGTGTAACACCTATTTTTCAAATGTTTATAGGCGCATTATTGATAAAGACAATAATGCTGCTGATGGCATAAACACTTGGCACGAACATCTTAGTAGTTTTGGACTAGGAAATTATTTGGGGTATGATCACCCCGTTGGGCAATCGGGCTATGTGCCAAATGCTAATTTTTATAATTTATGGTATCCCAATCAACGGTGGCGTGGTGCTACAACTGTTTCTAATGCCATTGGGCAGGGCGAAATTTTGATGACCCCAATCCAACTGGCAAATGTCGTGGCAACTATTGCCAACCGTGGATTTTTCTTTACCCCACATTTTGTAAAGGGTATTCAGGATGATTTTATTGCACCGCAATACAGAACAAAACGATATACAACGATATCTCGTGAGCATTTTGATCCGGTTGTTGAAGGTATGGCAAATGTGGTGAAAAAGGGGACTGCACGCATTGCTGCCATTAAAGGAATTGAAGTCTGTGGAAAAACAGGAACAATTGAAAATTTTACCAAAATTAATGGGGAAAGAACCCAACTCACTGACCACTCTATGTTTATTGCTTTTGCACCTAAAGAAAATCCAAAAATTGCAATTGCTGTCATTGTAGAAAACGGCTATTGGGGCGGGCGTTGGGCAGCACCCATTGCCAGTTTAGTTATTGAAAAATACCTAACGGGAAAAGTTAAGCGGTCTTGGCTTGAAAAACGTATGATAGAAGGTAGTTTAGAAGCAGAATACGCCAAAGTAATAAGCAACAAACCCTTTACCATTAATGAATAAACTTGCACATTTTGATTGGTTGAGTTTGCTGCTGTATGTTTTGTTGGTAAGTATCGGGTTAGTAAATATTTACTCTGCCGTGTATACTGCAGAGGACAATTCTATTGCGCTGAGTTTTATGCAAAAGCAATTGATTTCTATTGGGTTAGGCCTTGCCCTTATTTTCATCATTCAGTTTGTTGATACCAAATTTTTTGAGCGTTACGCTAGCATCTTCTACATATTATCCCTTGTAAGCTTATTAGGGCTTTGGTTGTTTGGAACTGAAATATCGGGAGCACGCTCTTGGTATAGTATTGGCAGTTTTAGCTTGCAACCATCTGAGTTTGCCAAAGTAGCTGTAGCCTTAGCGCTAGCAAAACATTTAGGTGATTTTAACACGCAAATCGATAAAACTAAAGATTATATCGGCTCCTTTGTGCTTATGGGAATTCCAGCAATACTCATCCTTATACAACCCGACCCTGGAACTGCGCTTGTCCTGCTTGGCTTCTTTTTGGTGCTTCATGCCGAAGGGCTTCCATCCTTCTTCTTAACACTGCTTATCTCCATTTTTGTAGTATTTATTTTAACATTATTGGTAGGTGTAAACTGGGTACTCGTTACACTGATATTATTGGGCATTTTATACATCACTCTACAATCCAAGAAAAGACGGAAAAAAGGTATTACCCCAACACTTATTGCCATCATTCTCTTTGGTGGATTTGCCTATTCCTCCTCTTATATTTTTGAAAATGTTTTTGAGCAAAGACATCGTGATAGGTTTAACATCTTATTGGGTAAAGAAGTAGATACACAAGGCATTGGGTATAACATCAACCAATCGCAAATTGCCATTGGCTCCGGAAGATTTTTTGGTAAAGGCTTTTTAGAAGGAACACAAACAAAAGGCGGCTTTGTACCAGAGCAACAGACCGATTATATTTTTACAACTGTCGGCGAAGAATGGGGTTTTGTAGGATCAATTCTTGTAGTAGTTATTTTTATTTCGTTGATATTGCGAATTGTTCGGATGGCGTATAAGCAAAAAACAACATTTGCACGTGTTTTTTGTCTTGGCTTTGCCTGTATGTTATTTGTCCATGTAGCTGTAAATTTAGGTATGGTAGTAGGGCTGGTTCCTACCATTGGTATTCCTCTGCCACTAATGAGCTATGGCGGCTCAAGCGTATTGGCATGTAGTATTTTTTTGGGGATTTATTTGCGAATTGCATACCAACGCATAGCCTAATTTTGCTGTAATGCAAGTGGTTTTGTAGGAATGAAATTAAGTTCTAAATCTTCTAAAATATGAACGGCTTCTTCTAAATAAATGTCCTTATGAAGTGCTTTTTTCCAACGTTTACGCTTCTCGGCTAAAATGGAATCTGTTTTCATTTTAGATCGTTCATATGGAAGGGAAGAAAATGAAAGGGAATTCGTGTAATCATCCAATACCTCAAACTGATCGGCAACCGATTCATCCTTTTGAACTTCTGACGAAAAAACATTGTAGTTCAATGAAAATACATTTTTATCTTGCTGTGCTTTAACCCATTTTGCATTTTGGTCTATCAACTGAAAAAGTTCGTTTGATGCTATGCGCTTTGTACTCTTTTCAATCACATCCTGATAGTTTCCATAACCGTTCCATTTATAGAACGAAGCAGAAGGAATTTGATCCCAAG
>CBFICG010000043.1:0-11165 GCA_965661025.1 Flavobacteriaceae bacterium
CATATAAGCCAATGGCGTTTTAAAATCAGGTAAGATGGTAAATTCTCTTTGTTTAGATACTCTAAAAATCACAGCATTTCTGGCGTTTGAGCCAGAACCTCCACCACGAGACATCACCAACTCAATAGTATCATCGGAATCAAAATCTCCAATGGCAACACCATGAATATCTCCCATGATAATATCATAGGGTTTTGAAAAAACACCATTGTTGTTCCACTGGACTTGAACTCCGTATCCGTGGTCGTTGATAAGCAAGTCTTGATATCCGTCACGATCCAAATCAGCAGATACTGGCGCATCCCACTTCCTTAGATTTTTTTCTTGGCGTGGGAAAGATTCATAATCTCTAATAAACTGTATTTGTGCTTGAACAGAACTACAAAAGAATACTCCTATATGAACAGAAAACTTCGCATAACTGAGAATGCGAAAAACACAATGTTCAAGACAATTGAAAAAGTGAACAAAATGGGCGGGTTTATGCTTCATAACTATTTCATGATTCACGCCAAATAGCAGGCATAAATACCGTCATTTCGGCTTGCCCTCGATTACTCCATACGAAGTAAGGAACAAGTTGAGTTTTATAAGAAACAAACCGTGGTATTGAAATTTCCTGATACATATCTTCTGTTTTGTCTTGACGCAAAAACAGTTCTGTTTCAATAAGGGTTACTCCCCCTAACACATTTTCATCATGTGTGGCTTTTAGTTCACCATTTCCATTTATGTACACATCCAAAATTGAAGTGTCTTTTGGTAAGTCAGGAGATTCCACACAATACACGATAGGCCCTCTTTTTACGGCAATTTGGTTTCTCACTTCCTCAATCCGATTGTGACCTTCAATGCGTTTGATTTCCATAGGCATATCCAACACAATAGTATCTCCAGCTTTCCATTCACGTTGGATTGTGGCAAATGTTCCGGGAACAACTGCTACATCTACATCTTTGTTGTTCACCTGAAGCATACTACCTTTAGCCCATTCGGGGATTCGAACTTTAATTTCAAACAAAGACGACTTACAAGACTCAATGGTTAGCTTGACCAAGCCCTCCCAAGGGTAATTCGTGTCTTGACTCATTTTCAAGGGCGAACCGTCTGACATAACTGTATCGAGTTGGTTTGATCCATATAAAATAACAGCAACGCCGTTTTCCGTGAGGTTATACGCCCATCCCGACGACTTACAAATGGTTCTAACCAAATTGGGAGGACAACAAAAACAGTCCAAATAATGTTGTCTTACAGGACTTTCTGTAACATCTTTGTGCGCTTCGTAGTCTCTGGAATTGTTAACCATACGCAATGGGTTGGAGTAAAAATAATCTTTACCCTCAATTCCTATTCCCGATAGGCCACTGTTGTACAGCACAAGTTCAATAACATCAGCATATTTTGATTCCGCATGGATGCCCAGCATTCTGTAGCTAAACATGGCATTACAGAGGTTAGCACATGTTTCATTGTAAGCGGTCATGTTTGGCATCATGTAATCATCAATAAAACCTTCTTCGATCATGTCAAGACTAGTAGATGCTCCATAGTGGGCTTGCCCTACTGCGCCTGTAACATACATTTTTTTGTGAGTCACATTTTCCCACAACCTGTCCAAAGCATCAAGTAATGCTTTTTCTCCTGTTTCGGCATACACGTCTGCTGCGCCTGCATAGTAATACAGTGCGAGAACGGCATGCCCAACGGCTTCTTTAGAGTCTCTCAATGGGGTTCGTTCTTGGACCATATCTCCAATCGGATATCCAACGGTAGTACTGTTGTGCTCAATTTCAAAAGTCCCCCTTCTATTGATGAATTTTTCTGCCAACTGTAGATATTTTTTATCCCCAACAGTACGATAAAGCTCTACTAAGCCCATGATTTGGGTTTGGTTAAAACCAAATCGCTGGTAATGTTTGGTGTCTGGCATAAAATAAGTGTGTAGTAAATCTGCTTGTTTTATGGCTATGTCTAAGAAATTTGTTTTTCCAGTCGTGCGTTGATGCATGACACCTGCAATGAATAAGTGACCGCAATTGTACATTTCATGGTATTTTCTATTCTCATAGCGATCAACGCCAGCTGTTGTTTGAATGTACGTATGAATGTATCCGTCAGGTTCTTGAACATTACCTATGAGCTGGATGTAGCTATCTAATTCGTCAACGATTGATTCATCTTTAGTCAGTTTATAGATATAACATTTAGCTTCTATAAACTTGTAAAAATCTCCGTCATGCCAATAAAAACCTTTGTGCACACCTTTTTTATCTCCATTGGCAATTTTAAAATTATTCAATGCGTGTCCAATATCGCCACATAACAAATGTTGCATATGGGGGAGCATATTTGTTATGGCGGTATCTATTTTATTTGCCCAAAAACCCTTGGTCCACCTACAATCGCCAAAGTTTATGCTTTTCAAAGATGTATTTGGGCTGTTTTCAGTATTTAAAACAGACTGACCGTGTAAGAATTTTGTACTCATTTGCTTTTACTATCCTTTAGAGTGAACTTCAAGTGATATGGTTTTGGTTGTTTGCATACAAAAATGATGGTGTAATTTATTCAAATTAAATCATACATTATAATTTACACATGCTATTATCAAAGGAGTTGCATTTAAAAAAACTCCAACTATCAAAAAAAGGGTAAATTTCCAGTACAATCCTGCTAATAATTACCTTTTACAAATTAAAAATTAACTTAAGTTTTTGAATGAAGGTTACTATGCTTGCGTCGTTTTATTTTTAATCTTAGAGACGTATTCTTTGGCACTACACCCCATAAAGGATTTAAACTGAACATTAAAATTTGCCTTAGAGTTATACCCAACAGCAAAGCAAACATCGCTGATTGTCATGTCTTTTATTGTCAAAATACGGACGGCATTACGAATTCGAACTTCATTGAGAAACTGAACAAAAGACTTATCCGTATTATTTTTGAAAAAACGACAAAATGAGTTCGTTGTCATACACGCTACTTTTGAGATATCATCCAATGAAATTTTACGTGCATAATTTTCTGAAATGTAGTTCAATACTTTGTCCATCCTATTGATATTGGGGTCTTCGTCAAGAGACATGGTAGACATGGACAACTGATGAGCGTTTTCGTCTCTAGACAAAACATCCAATAATTCTAATAATTTTATATACTGTGTTGTAACATCCAACTCATCAAAAGAGAAAATAAGATCTTTAACTTTTTCAGTAGTATATTGACTAAATAAAACCCCTTTATTTGATTTTTTTAGTAGGTCATTAATTTTAAAAAAAACTGATTTTTCAAATGTATGCTCTCCCAAAAAATTTTTGTCAAATTTAATGACATAGGTTTTGACATCAACATTGATAAACTCCGAATCATTTCTCCACAAATGCGGTAAATATGGGCCAACGATGACGAGATCACCAGGCTTAAACTGTGACACACTATCTCCAACAAACCTAATACCCTTACTTTTTGTGATAAATATTAGTTCATATTCAGGATGGTAGTGCCAATTGTCATCCAAACAAGGAATTGTTCGCTCAAGCACAACAATTTGTTTTTTAAAAACAGAATTGTCATTTTTCAGGAATGGTTTCATGGTTGGATTTCTTTCAAATAAATAACAATTCAAATATAAGCTAAGTTCAAAAAATCGAACTAATTTAATTGAAATGTCACATCAAAATGAGGCATAGACTCCTCATTCCAAAGTTTGTGCGTTTGCATGTTATGAAACCAGTTAGGCTCAACGTGAGACCTACTCCAGACTTTAGCCTCCTCAACCATTTGTTTTAAAATAGCAGGATATCTGTCCCTTAGGTTCTTTTTTTCCCCTGGGTCTTGATCAAGATCAAACAGTTTCCATTTTTGGTTATACACTTTTAATGCCTTCCATTGGTTTTTTCTGATGCCTACATCGCTCCATTTAGTGCGGTGTCTTAAAACATAAATATTCTCATCTGGGTGTAAGGGTTTTCCCGCAATAAAATCATTCCAAATATTTTTACCGTCAAGTTTCTTAGACGAAGGAATGTGAGCACCCGCAAGATGTGCAAGTGTTGGATAAAAATCTAAGGCGGTAATGCTGTGGTGAAACTTTTTCCCGCTTGGCACTGCCTTAGGCCAATGGAAAAACATGGGTGTTCTGAAACCACCTTCGTGGGTACTGCCTTTACCTTCGGCCAAAGGAACATTAGTGGCTCCTTTATCTAATCTTCCGCCATTATCGCTAAAGAAAATAAGTAGTGTATTCTCGAAGTCTCCTGTTTCCTTGAGCTTTTCAACAATCTTTTTAACGCCTCTATCAACCGCGTATACCATAGCAGCATAGGTACGCCTGTCCTTGTTTTTTATATGATCGAATTTTATGATATCGGAAGCTTTTGCTTCTAGTGGTGTGTGTGGAGCGTTATAGGACACATACAAAAAGAAAGGCTTTTGTTGATCTAATGTTGAATTATCATCGATGAATCGCACCGCTTCCCTAGACAGAGCATCTGTTAAATATTCGGTTTCATCAACTTCTTTTCCATTGTGTTCTAATGGGAGAAGGTAATCCCATATAGGTGAAACTCCATTGGCTTTTTGTATTTGGTAGTCTTTTTTATAGGCTTCGGGAAAATACTTATGCCCTCCCCCCAAAAATCCATAAAAATCATCAAAACCACGATCATTTGGGGTAAAGCCATTGTCCGCTCCTAGGTGCCATTTCCCCACAATTCCTGTGTGGTATCCTGCATTTTGTAATACGTTACTAAAGAATGTTTCTTTTACGGGGATTCCTTTACCTGCTGGGGTATTATTTCTTGGTAAATTAAATTGCGCACCTATAGTGTGTGCATAAACCCCGGTCATCAAACTCGCACGGCTAGGACCACAAAAAGGGTGTGGCACATAGGCAGATGTGAATATGGTGCCGTTTTTAGCTAAAGAATCCAAAGCAGGAGTGGTGATGTCTTTAGCGCCATTAAATCCAACATCAGAATACCCTAAATCATCACAAAGAATCAATATAATATTGGGTCTGGAAATGGGTGTGTGTTGCTGTGAAAATAGCGCAAGCCCTTTCCCTAAAACAAAATAGATTGCAAGCAAAACAATTAACCTAGAAGCCATACTATTGGTTTTTACAAATTATAATTTCTGCATTTCTTTTCGGGTACGGGAAAGAAATTGATTTAAATCAGCCGTCTCAGCTCCTGTAAGTTCCTGCAAAAAATCAATTGATTTTTGGTTATGAATCTTAATTTGTTTCATTCTCTCGTCCTTAGAAATAGCACCTGATCTTTCATTTCGCATGATTTCAACATAACCAAGGAAATACTGGGTTCGAGACTTGAGTAATTTTTGAGATTGTTTTTTGGTGAGCTTAAAATGGGCGGTTGCTTTAGATACAAAATAATCAATTTTTTTTTGTTGATACGCGTCCTGTCCAAAGGCGGCTGTTGCAATGAAAAAAAATAGGGTGGTAATGAAATATTTCATAGTTCTTAAATTTTATGGTTATTTTTTCTGCCAGACACGTACGTAGTCAATTTCAAATTCTAATATTCCGTCGTGTTTATTTGCCTCACTACTGTAAGTCTCCAATTCTTCTTTGCTTTTTGGAATGTCATGCCAAGGAAATATTTCCATATCCATCCAAATATGGATGGGTTTTGTAGCAACATATCCATCATAGTCTTTTGGCACATCGCGATTTTCACGTGCCCATTTGGTAACTTCTTTAGCGGAAACTTCAGAAAAAAGTTTTCCATCTATATAATACTTGACCCCTTTTTTGTCCCATTCAATTCCCCAAATATGGTAATCGTCTGCAATGGTAAAACCAACATCTTTTTTCTCTGTGTAAACAGGTTTTCCACCAACAGGTTTATTCCAATCTCTGATAGACCACCACAGTTGTTTGTCTAAATGCTTTTTTTTAGGGTCTAAAGTACCTCCATAGGTTTCAAAAAAGTCAAATTCCAATCGTTCGCCCATAGACCAAAAACCACTGGTAACAGGACCCTTCGCGGCTTTGCTGTGAATTTCAATGTATCCGTATTGAAACTCTTTACGGCCTATAAAACACACCGTTGTAATGTTTTCATATGGGTAAGGATCCCCAAAAACAGGTTTTCTAATTTCGTCGCTAAATGGGAAATCAGGTTCCCACTTGGTTTGTAAATAAAGTTTTCCATTGTCAAGTCTATAATTTCTACCCGAAAATTGAGACGGTGCGCGCCCTTTCCATACTTTTTTATTGGGTTTGTCAGGGTGCTTGTAAAAAGGTTTTCCAGTCTTGTCAAATTTTCCAACGAGATACCATTTTTCTTTGTTTTCGGGGTCTGAATAAGGAAATAAACTATCCATTTGTATACACTGCTTCGTGGTATTTTGAGAATAACCAAGTGACATCATAAGAGTCAAAACAAAACCAAAGGTGTAAACTATTTTATTTAACATTGTTTATGAGATATAATTCATTTAAATTAATTCTTTACACATAATGTTCACTGGCGGTTTTATAAAAAATTAACGCATTCCATTCACATTAATGATACAAATATTATAATTACTTTTATTAAATAACAATAGGATGAACCACACTGTTAAAATTCTGTGTTCATTGGTTAAAATAAAAGAATTTCTACACTAATTTTTGATATTTATTTGTGTGGTAAATTGCAATACCGCCATATATTACACATTTTAAAAACTTTCATAATTCAATATGTATACATCAACAAAAAGCGTTTTTTTACTTGTTTTAATGTCTTTGATTTTATCGTGTTCATGTCAAAGTCAATCCGACCTTGAGAAGCAGGCTACAGCAAAGATTATTCAACTGGAAGAAATGATGGATGTCGCCAAATCCAAATCCATTGACGTTACAAGAGAAGAAACAACACTTTGGTTCTCTAAAACGTTTTTAAAATTTGCTAATTGGGATGAAGCAAACAAAGATGTAATTGAAGGGTTGTTTGAAAAAATGAATGTTTTTGACAAAGACAAAAAACAATTGGCAAAAGAATTACCTGATTTTGAAAGACAAAAAGTCATTCAAATTTTAGATGCCTCCATCAGCGTTTTAGGGCAAGAAATACGTGGCGAGATCAAACGACGACCTGTTGCTAAGGTAGATTGGCACAACACTAAGGCTGCTAAAAATATGTTTATTGGCAATGGGAAGCCAACATTTTTATACGACTATTTTTCAAAAACAGTTGGACAGCCGCTTACAAATAAAGATGTATATAATGACCATTTGGGAGCATTATTTCACGGTGGAGAAAACCTGTACCCAGTGGATCACGATCGTGCTATAAACTCATTTCTATTAAAAGAAGATGGCACCTTTGATAAAAAACTCATGAAGGAACTTACAGGAATTCCTGACACTAACATTGGATATCTTATTTATTGGAACATGGGTATCCCCGCGTGGGCAGAGAAAAAGGAACCTGAAATAAGAAAAGGTAGATCACTGTTTACTGGATTCGATATTGACAATCCACTGGCCAGAGATATTTGGGGTAAGATTGTTCGAGAGACAGGAACGCTAACTAAGGGCAAAAAGGTAACCGAACTAGGTTATATCTTCTCTAATGAACCGCACTGGTTTTCAGAACAAAACCACTGGACACAGCGCTATAAAGAGATGAATGAAATTTCATCTTACACCAAAAATAAGTTTAGAAATTGGCTGAAGAAAAAATACCATGGAAATGTAAAGGCATTGAATAGCAATTGGGGTTCTAATTATAGCTCTTTTAGTACAATTGAGATAGAAATTCCTATTTCTAAAGCACTACAGGGCAAGCCCATTTGGTATGATTGGTGTCGCTTCAATATGGATAGAACCATAGATTGGTTCACGTATATCCAAAGCGAGCTTCATGCGGTCAATCCTGATGCCAATACCCACATCAAATTGTGGCCGCCAACTTTTTATGAAGATTCCAGATCACACGGAATGGATTTTGAGGCGCTTACAGAACTAACTACCATGATTGGTCATGATGCAAAAAGTTTAGGTGCAGCCAGTATACGTGCACATATCAATTCTGATTGGAATAAAAAATATGCATTTAAGTGGGATGGCATGGCCATTCTACACGATTTTCTTGAATCTGTAGGACCGAACAAAATCAATGTAAACTCAGAATCTCATTTTCTTTCCTCTGGACGGTATAGAGAATTAGATCCACGTACAAGTTATGTCCGTAGTGTCTATTGGTTAGCAACCCTTATGGGCATGGATGCCAATATGGGGTGGTTTTGGGCACGTGACCCTGACGGTTCCCCCGAAGATAGACTAGAAGGAGAATTAAACTTTTTTGATCCAGGGCTGGCACCTTCTTTTGCTGCGTCTAATAATATGCAGCCACATGTAACTAACGAAGTTACGCAGGTGATGATGGACCTTAACAGCTTCTCTGAGGAGATTGTTGCGCTCAGAGAACAGAAGCGGCCTTTACGTTTGTTTTATTCAGAAACATCAGCGATAAACACCCCCGACTACATGACCAAAATGTCGGCATTGTACAAGTCCTTGTTTTTCGAAGGTATACCCTTAGGCTTTGTAACCAAAAAAATCATAGATAAACAAGATAATAGCAAATGGAGTACGATTATAGTGCACAACAATAAGTATGTAA
Source organism: Flavobacteriaceae bacterium (assembly GCA_965661025.1). GTDB lineage: Bacteria > Bacteroidota > Bacteroidia > Flavobacteriales > Flavobacteriaceae > UBA7446. The sequence goes on from CBFICG010000043.1 coordinate 8,643, forward strand.
CCGATGCAGAGTTTAATAGTGTGCAAACTTATTTGAATAATGGAGGAACTGTTATTATGGATGTTGAAAGTTTGTCTTTTGATGAGTACGGTAAGAAGCGCAAAAACAAACTTACTACGTCTAAAGGAAAACTTATTATTGTTGACGACGCATCACAAAATATGATCAGAAAATTGGCTATTAAAGAGATTAGCGGTGATTTACCTGACCTTATGGTTTCATCAGATAATGGTAATGATTTTAAAACCACTATTTCAAGAGTGGTTAGAAAAAATGACGGTACTTATTTGGTGAATCTTCTGAATGTTGGTCATGATAGTGCTACAATTAGTTTGTCATTTCGAAACGGTAGAAAATTCAAGATTACAGATATGATGACATCTGTTGAAATGAATAATCATTTTAATTTGGCATCAGAACAAGTACTGCTTCTAAACCTAAAGCCATTGTAATATGGCATAACAACTCAAGGAATATTTAATCGTTTGGCAGTAGTTCTTCTATCAAATTTTACGATAAAAATAGGTATGGAGAATTTAATATGTTTTATGTTTACGTTTACTCTTTACGAAGCCTCTCCCCTTCTTTTACAAGGATTATGGATGCCTTAGCACCCGTGGATAAGTTCCAATGGTGAATGGCTAGCGGCATGCCTGTATCATCATACATACGAAGTTCTGCCGTATTTGGGTACAGTGTGCCTTGATTTAATGCTTGAAATTCAATTTTATTAAACCCTTCTTGTAAAGGCAAATTGAGTGTGAAAAATCGATTTTTGAGCATTAGTCCTGGAATTATTTCCTCATCATTTACGAGTATACGAACAAAATCACCATCTTCTTGGCCAAAATCTCGAAGCAGTATTTGTGTGCTTTTTGAAAGGGTTATAATATCGCCCAAATACACATCACCCAAATAGGTGTCTTTTGAAATAGAGCCTTCTTTGTTAAGTTTGTTTAAATACTTTTTACCCGGATCAATAAATTTTTCATTTTCCAACATTGAAAGATTATTTTCTTTAGGGGTATTTAAAAAGGAATAATCTTCTACTTTTTCTTCGGGAATTAGCAGTCCGTAGTTGGGAGTTGGTCTGTTAGTTAACGGTAAGGCAGCACCCCCTTTTTGCTCTTGTGCAAAAAGAACGTTTCCAAACAATAGTATTGTAAGTCCTATTTTTTTAATCGATAAATAACGGCTCCAGCAACCAAACATATTCCCGAATTAACTAATACTAGCGCTACAGTACCTCCCAAAAACCATGCCTCACCACTACTTTTTGCAATTATGGCTTCGCCAAGTACGCTAAGGCCCGCACCAATAAGCACCAACCCACCGACAGAATACAACCACCAACGCAAACTATTTCGAAAAGTATTTTTTTGCTTTTCCATAAGATAAAACACCCAATAAGGCAACAAACGCTAAAGAGTAATATACAAAATTAGGTGTTATAACTTTATCACCACTTGCATAGGAGTGTAACCCAGTGAGGTAAAAATTCACTCCAAAATACGTCATCATGATACTAGCAAAAGCGATCACCGAAGCTAAACTGTAGATCCATTTACCACGAAGGCCAGGTACCAAACGCATATGTAGCACAAAAGCATAAATCAAGATGCTTATCAGTGCCCAGGTTTCTTTTGGATCCCAACCCCAATAGCGGCCCCAACTTTCGTTTGCCCATTGTCCTCCCAGAAAGTTTCCAATGGTCAGCATAATCAGCCCTACGGTAATTGCCAACTCATTGACAATTGTAAGCTCTGATACGTGTAAACGCATTTTTTTTGCAGATTTCTCTGTGGTAATCAACATCAAAAACATGGAAATAACGCCCAAAATCATCCCCAATGCAAAAGGTCCATAGCTCCCAACAATAACCGCAACGTGTATCATTAACCAATAACTATCCAACACCGGAACCAAATTAGCTATTTCAGGATCCATCCAGTTCCAATGTGCAATCATTAAAATCATAGACGACACAAAAGCCGTTGCTGCGATGGTAAGCATTGATTTTCTTCCAAAAGCTAGTCCCATTCCCATTGTTGCCCAAGCAACATAAATCATGGATTCATATGCATCACTCCATGGAGCATGCCCTGAAATATACCAACGGGCGGCTAATCCGCCTGTATGCAACACAAAAAGAAATGTAATAACACCAATAAATACCTTCACTAAAGCCCGAAGAAAGCGGACATCATAGAGCATTTGGACAATAAGCATAAAGAACAATAATGTTCCTGCGTACATATACCAGCTGAATAATCGCTTATTTTTGTTGATACCCTTTTAGGCTTTCCAACAATTGGTCGGCTTGGGTGTAATCTTGTGTGGTTTTTCCTTGTCGTAGTGATGCAAAATACAGCGGAATGACATTGTTTACATAAAGCGAATCCACACCTTTTAATTGTGTTTCTGCAACCTCTGGTAACGAAACCCAGCGGTTGTTAATATCGCTTGGCACTGGGAAAATACGCAATACTTTTCCTTCTAAAGCAGAAAACAACAGGTTTACTT
>CBFICG010000044.1:0-11111 GCA_965661025.1 Flavobacteriaceae bacterium
TTTTTCTGTAAATGTGTATTCTTTTAATCCCATCTTAATAATCCCCTAAAGTTTCTTCGTTTTGTGCAAGTCCAGTTGCTAATTGCTCGTCGTTTGGTGCTTTTCCGTGCCATGCGTGAGTGTGCATCATAAAATCGACACCATTACCCATTACTGTATGCAACAAAATAGCTACTGGTTTTTGCTTTCCGCTTGCAGCTTTTGCTTTTTCGAGCCCATGAATAATAGCTGAAATATCATTCCCTTTTTCTATGTCGATAACCTCCCAGCCAAAGGCTTTAAGTTTTACGCCAATGTCGCCCATGGGCAACACATCGTCAGTGCTTCCGTCAATTTGCTGTTTGTTGTAGTCAATAGTTGAAATAAGGTTGTCAATGCCTTTTGCTCCTGCATACATTATGGCTTCCCAATTTTGTCCTTCTTGCAATTCACCATCCCCGTGAAGACTGTACACTAAATGCGTATCACCATTTAATTTTTTTGATTCGGCAGCGCCAATCGCAACCGACATCCCCTGGCCAAGCGATCCTGAGGCAATACGAACGCCAGGGAGGCCCTCATGTGTAGTAGGGTGCCCTTGTAACCTTGAGTCCAATTTCCTAAACGTTGCAAGCTCCTCAACAGCAAAAAACCCACTGCGCGCCAAGGTGCTGTAAAACACAGGAGAGATATGCCCGTTGGACAAAAAGAACAAATCTTCATTTTTACCATCCATATCAAAATCTGTGGTGTATTCCATGACATGATGGTAAAGGGTGATAAAAAATTCAGCACACCCCAACGAACCTCCAGGGTGACCTGAATTTACTTGATGAACCATGCGTAAAATGTCGCGGCGAACTTGTGGCACAAGTTGTTGAAGCGTCTCTAATGATGCCATTGATATTGTTTTATGCAAATATAAAACTCTGTCACTAGCATCTCTATTTTTTTTACCATTCATATTTAAAAATAATGAACAACATGTTGACTAGTTCAATATATGTGTTACGTATATTTGGCTCGTGAAGTTTTCTTTGGATAAAATTGACATTGGTTCAAAAGCAAGAGCGGGTACGCTGACTACAGCTCACGGCACTATTGAAACCCCAATTTTCATGCCTGTTGGTACGGCTGCCACTGTAAAAGGCGTGCATCAGCAAGATTTGGCACAAGACGTAAACCCAGATATTATTTTAGCCAATACGTATCATTTGTATTTACGCCCTACTACTTCTATTTTGGAGCAAGCTGGTGGGATACACAATTTTATGCATTGGAACAGACCCGTGCTTACAGACAGCGGGGGCTATCAAGTATATTCGTTGGCAGACAACAGAAAAATTACGGAAGAGGGTGTTGCGTTTAAATCTCACATTGATGGCTCAAAGCACGTATTTACTCCAGAATCTGCTACAGATATTCAGCGTATTATTGGAGCAGATATTATTATGGCATTTGATGAATGCACACCGTATCCGTGTTCATACGAATATGCAAAAAACTCGATGAACATGACGCACCGTTGGTTGTTGCGTTGTCAAGAGCGTTTTGCTCAAACCCAATCCAAATACGGCTATGAGCAAACCCTTTTTCCTATCGTACAAGGAAGTGTTTACAGTGATTTACGCGAACAATCTGCCGCGTTTGTTGCAAACACCAATGCGCCTGGAAATGCTATTGGAGGGTTGTCTGTAGGGGAGCCCGCTGAAGAAATGTATGCTATGGCAGATGCCGTTTGCACCCTGTTGCCGCAGGATAAGCCACGCTACCTCATGGGCGTAGGAACACCTATTAATATTTTGGAAAATATTGCGTTAGGTGTTGATATGTTTGACTGCGTCATGCCATCGCGCAATGCACGAAACGGCATGCTTTTTACTTCTGAGGGGACGATAAATATCAAAAACAAAAAATGGGAAAATGACTTTTCACCCATTGACCCAAATGGAACAAGTTTTGTAGATTCTACGTATAGCAAGGCCTATTTACGGCATCTGTTTGCAGCCAATGAGTTGCTTGGAAAACAATTGGCTACACTGCATAATTTGTCTTTTTATTTATGGTTGGTTCGCCAAGCTAGAAAACATATTTTAGCTGGTGATTTTGCCTCATGGAAAAACACTATGGTACGCCAAATGGACAAGCGATTATGAGATGAAATTATTAGACCGCTATATCATATTAAAGTATTTAAGCACGTTTGTTGTTATGTTGGGGATGTTTATTCCCATCAGTGTATTGGTTGATCTCTCTCAAAAAATCGATAAATTCAAACAATACGAACTTACTCAAACTGAAATTTTATCTCACTATTACGATTTTGTTTGGGTGTTTGGCTATATGCTTTTTCCTATATTTTTATTTTTATCTGTGATTTGGTTCACTTCAAAATTGGCAAGCAATAGCGAGGTTATTGCCATATTATCTTCAGGTGTTTCCTTCTATCGTTATTTGCGCCCATTTGTAATTTCAGCAGCTTTTATTGCTGTTTTGGCGTTCGGCGCAAGCATGTTTTGGGTGCCTAATGCTAGCGAACGCTACAATGATTTTGAGTATACCTATATCAATAAAACGCAAAAGGTTCGGCTTACAGACAATATTTACAAACAATTGAGCGACAACGATTTTGTTTATTTGAGTAACTACAATGCCAATAGGAAAATTGGATACAATTTTACTTTGGAACATTTTGAGGGAGATGAATTGCAATATAAAATTAAAGCGCAAAACATTAGGTGGGTAGAAAAAGATAGCCTGCATCGGCTGTCGCAGTTTTTTCAACGAAGTATCGTTGGAGATACGGAAATCATTCGAACAGTATCGCGTTTAGATACGCTTTTCAATTTTGATTTAGACGAATTCGTTCCTGTGACTTACAAAGCGCAAACCCTTAATTTTTTTGAGCTTAACGAGTACATTAAAAAAGAACGCGAAAGTGGAAGCCCACTCATAAACCACCACCTATTGGTTCGTCATAAACGCTGGGCGATTCCTATCTCTGCATTTATTTTGACACTTATTGCTGTAGCGGTAGCGTCCTTTAAAAAGCGCGGAGGAATGGGTGTCAATCTTGCTATGGGTATCATTTTGGCATTTTTATATATTTTTTTCGATAAGATTTTTGAAGTTATGGTAGAAAAATCCAACTTCACTCCTTGGATAGCAGCTTGGATACCAAATGTGTTATTTGCAATCTTGTCCTTTTATTTGCTTCGCCATGCAAAAAGATAAGTTGCTCAGCACGTTACATTTTCATTTTATTGTAATCATTTTCGGATTTACGGCTGTGTTGGGTGCGCTTATAAGCATTTCTGCTATCCCATTGGTGTGGTATCGCATGACGCTTGCTACTTTGGGGTTGGGTTTAGTATTATGGCTGCGCAAACATTCTTTCCGCGTTTCTAAGACTATTGCATGGGTTGCTATTGGAAGTGGTGTTCTTATTGCATTTCATTGGATTACGTTTTTTGGGGCGGTTAAGGTTTCTAATGTTTCCATAACACTTTCTGTACTTTCCTCGGGTGCCTTTTTAACATCGCTATTAGAACCCCTTTTTTACAAACGAAAAATTATTGGTTACGAAGTACTTTTTGGATTGCTGGTCATTGTTGGATTGGTTTTGGTATTAGGCACTAATACAACGCATCTTATGGGGTTTTTCTATGCTGGGATTTCTACCGTTTTAGCCGTGTTTTTTACCTTGCTCAACGGGAAATACGTTTCCAAAACCAACCCCTATATATTATCTTTTTATGAGCTTTTGGTTGGCGCACTTGTGGTTACGGTGCTGTTAGCTGCTCAAGGCGCATTTACACCTTCTTTTTTTCATATTTCAAAACAAGATTTATTTTGGCTAGCACTACTTGCATTTGTGTGTACTTCTTATGCTTTTGTGGTTTCTGTTGTGGTGATGCGCCACTTAACGCCTTATTCTATTATGCTGGGGATTAACATGGAACCTGTTTATGGTATTGCTTTGGCATACGCCATCTTTGGAGAAAAAGAAGCCATGCCTACTTCATTCTATATCGGTGTAATGTGTATCCTCTTTGCGGTTCTGGCTAATGGGGGACTAAAATTAAGACGCTCAAAAAAAGCAAAACAATAGGCAGTCACATGTCAAATTAAGTATATTTGCCACTGCATAACAACCACAGTATGGAGTATTTGGACTTTGAACAACCTATAAAAGAGTTAGAAGAGCAGCTTCAAAAATGTCAAATTATTGGGAGTGAAAGTGATGTTGATGTTACGGATACTTGTCAGAAAATTGCAGAACGTCTTACGGATCTAAAAAAAGAAATTTACAGTAATCTTACTGCTTGGCAACGTGTACAGGTTTCGCGTCATCCCTCACGCCCCTATACACTAGACTACATCAATGCGCTAACAAAAGGCAGCTTTTTGGAACTTCATGGCGATAGAAACGTCAAAGACGACAAAGCCATGATTGGCGGTTTGGGAAAGATTGGTGACCAAAGCTTTATGTTTATCGGACAGCAAAAAGGACACAATACTAAAACTCGTCAGTACCGTAACTTTGGTATGGCAAACCCTGAGGGATATCGCAAAGCATTGCGATTGATGAAATCTGCCGAAAAGTTTAACATCCCTGTAGTATGTTTTGTGGATACGCCTGGGGCGTATCCTGGTTTAGAGGCAGAAGAACGCGGCCAAGGGGAAGCCATTGCACGCAATATTTTGGAAATGTCACGATTGAAAGTACCCATCATAGTAGTTATTATAGGGGAAGGTGCTTCTGGGGGTGCACTTGGAATAGGCGTTGGAGATCGTATTTTCATGCTCGAAAACACTTGGTACTCGGTCATTTCTCCTGAGTCATGTTCCTCTATTTTATGGCGTAGTTGGGAATATAAAGAGCAAGCTGCCGAGGCATTAAAGCTTACCGCAAAAGACATGAAGCGTCAAAAATTGATCGATACTATTGTCAAAGAGCCTTTAGGCGGAGCGCACACCAATCGTGAAGCAATGTTTGACACTGTTCGCAAAACCATTTGTAAAGCCTTTACCGAACTTAAAGAGAAACCTACGGCTGAACTTGTACAAGATCGTATGGAAAAGTTTTTTGCTATGGGTGTTTATGAAGAATAATGTTTGGCTTATGAACAAAAACGCGTATTTATCAACTACGCTTTTGTTCGTTAGTTTTCACAATAGCCCTCTGTCTTCTTACACAATTAATGTAGTTTAGTGTCGTGGAAAAAAAGAATCCTATTCCGTCTATTGTATCTCCTGCAGCTGTAGTTCCGCTGGAACGCGGAAAGTTGCCTCCACAGGTTATTGACTTCGAAGAAGTGGTACTTGGCGCTATGATGATAGACAAAAAAGGGGTAGACGAGGTAATTGATATTTTACTTCCAGATGCATTTTATCGGGAAGCAAATCAGATTATTTTTTCTGCTATGGTCAAATTGTTCGAAAACTCTGAACCTATTGACCTGTTAACCGTATCGGCGCAGCTCAAAAAAGAAGCAAAACTTAATCAAGTTGGCGGCGATTTTTATTTGATTCAACTTTCCAAAAAAGTATCTTCTTCAGCACACATTGAGTATCACGCACGTATTATACTTCAAAAATATATTCAGCGCAGTTTGATAAAAATCTCGAATGAAATCATTGAAGAAGCCTATGACGAGACCAAGGATGTTTTTGATATGCTTGACAAAGCAGAATCAAAACTTTATGAAGTGTCTCAGGGAAACCTAAAATCATCAACCACTACGGCACAAAACCTTGTGATTCAAGCCAAAAAGAAAATTGAAGAAATTGCGAATCAAGAGGGGATGAGTGGTGTGCCTTCAGGATTTTTTGGTGTGGATAAACTAACTTCCGGTTGGCAAAACAGCGATTTGATTATCGTGGCAGCACGTCCTGGGATGGGAAAAACTGCCTTTACGTTGTCTATGGCGCGAAATATTGCTGTAGAACAAAACATCCCTGTAGCATTTTTCTCCCTCGAAATGTCCTCTGTTCAGCTCATCACTCGATTGATATCTGCTGAAACGGGACTTTCATCTGAAAAGTTGCGTACAGGAAAATTGGAAGATCACGAGTGGAAGCAACTCAATGTTAAGGTTTCTGATTTGGAAAATGCCCCGCTGTATATCGATGACACCCCGTCATTATCCATCTTTGACCTTAGAGCCAAAGCACGTCGTTTATCGTCGCAGTTTGGTATTCGCTTAATTATGATTGATTATTTACAATTGATGACGCCAGGGGGAAGCAGCAAAGCGGGGAATCGTGAACAAGAAATTTCGACGATTTCAAGAAACCTAAAAGCATTAGCAAAAGAATTGGATATCCCTGTTATTGCGCTGTCACAGCTTTCTCGCGCCGTGGAAACAAGAGGGGGGAGCAAACGACCACAAATTTCAGACTTACGTGAATCGGGTGCCATTGAGCAAGATGCTGATTTGGTTACGTTTATCTATCGTCCAGAATATTATAAAATTGATGAATGGGATGATGAAGAACGCTCGCCTGCTGCAGGTCAAGCTGAATTTATTATTGCAAAACACCGAAATGGCGGATTAGACAGTATCCGTCTTAAATTTATTGGTGCATTGGGTAAATTTGATAATTTAGACACGTTTGATGCGCCAACCGAATACCAATCCAAGATAAACGCTGATGAGTCGTTTGCTCCACCTCGCATCAATCCAAATGACGCTTTTGGCGCTTCAGCCGATGACGATATGCCGTTTTAAGTAGCTTATTTTACTTTATCAACCACCGCCTTAAATGCCTCTGGATGGTTCATGGCTAAGTCAGCCAATACTTTACGGTTAAGGGCAATGTCGTTAGCATTCACTTTACCCATAAATTGCGAGTAAGACATTCCGTGTAGGCGCGCACCAGCATTGATGCGTGTAATCCAAAGGGCACGGAAGCTGCGTTTTTTATTTCTACGGTCACGATAGGCATAAACTAATGCTTTCTCGACAGCATTTTTAGCAACTGTCCAAACGTTTTTACGACGTCCAAAGTAGCCCTTGGCTTGTTTTAAAATTTTCTTTCTTCTAGCTCTAGAAGCTACAGCATTTACTGATCTTGGCATGATTTATATATTGTGAAGTGGGCGGAGAAACTCACTTTTAAAGCCGACTTCAGGTTATTTTTATTTTAAACGAAGTTGTTCCTTAATGTTATCTGCATCACTCTCGTTCACCAAACCACTATGGGTCAGTTTAAGTTTGCGTTTTTTTGATTTTTTAGTCAAAATATGACTCTTAAACGCATGCTTGCGTTTGATTTTCCCTGTGCCTGTGAGCTTAAAGCGTTTTTTGGCACTTGACTTGGTTTTCATCTTAGGCATACTACTTCCTTTTTATTTTTTCGGATTAATTAACATAATCATCCGTTTTCCTTCCAATTTTGGCAACTGTTCAACTTTGCCGTATTCTTCTAAATCTTGTGCTAACCGTAGCAACAAGATGTGGCCTTGTTCTTTAAAAATTATAGAACGTCCTTTAAAAAACACAAATGCTTTTAGCTTTGCGCCTTCTTCCAAAAACTTGATTGCGTGTTTCTTTTTAAACTCGTAATCATGTTCATCGGTTTGGGGACCAAACCTGATTTCTTTGAGCACCACTTTTGAAGCGTTTGCTTTCATTACCTTTTCGCGCTTTTTTTGCTCGTAAAGGAACTTTTTATAATCGATGATTTTACACACCGGCGGAGCAGCGTTTGGTGAAATCTCAACCAAGTCTAACTCCAATTCATTTGCCTTTTGCAAGGCTTTTGCTAGGGGATAAAGCCCCATTTCTACATTGTCACCAACCAAGCGTACTTCGGGCACTCGAATCTTTTCATTGATTCGGTGCTTATCTTCTTTTATGACGCGAGCAGGGCCTCTGCTTCTTCTTCTACGTATCGCTATAACTAACGCGTTTAGTTGGTTGTAAATGTTTCAATTTCTTCTGCCACTTGACGTTTAATCAATGTTGCAAAAGTTTCTAGTGGCATTTCCCCTAGATTGTTTCCACCGTGTTGTCGAACGGAGACCGTTTGTTGCGCAGCTTCTTGTTCGCCTATGATGACCATAAAGGGCACCTTGCTCATTTCAGCTTCGCGGATTTTTTTACCAATAGTCTCATTTCTATCATCCACGAGGGCGCGAATTTCGTTATTTTCTAAGAATTCTGAAACTTTTTGGGCGTATTTTTCATACTTTTCACTAACACATAGCAATTGTACCTGCGTTGGTGTAAGCCACAAAGGGAAATTTCCTGCTGTATGTTCAATCAAAATGGCGACAAAACGCTCCATACTTCCAAACGGTGCACGGTGAATCATCACAGGTCGATGCATCTCATTGTCATTGCCTTTATACGATAGTTCAAAACGTTCGGGTAAATTGTAATCCACTTGAATTGTGCCCAGTTGCCAGCTTCTTCCGAGGGCATCTTTAACCATAAAATCGAGTTTGGGCCCATAAAAAGCAGCCTCTCCAGTTTCGACTATATAATCGAGGCCTTTTTGTTTAGCAGCTGCAATAATTGCTTGCTCGGCTTTTTCCCACAGTGCGGTGTCTCCAATGTATTTTTCAGGCTTTTCTGGGTCTCGAACGGAAACTTGTGTTTTAAAATCTTTAAACCCTAAGGCATTAAAAACATAAAGCACCAAGTCGATAACCCCCATAAATTCCTCGTTGAGTTGTTCGGGAGTACAAAAAATATGTGCATCGTCTTGCGTAAATCCTCGTACACGCGTTAGTCCATGCAATTCACCGCTTTGCTCATATCGATATACAGTACCAAATTCTGCCAACCGTATGGGTAAATCACGATAACTCCACGGCGATGCATTATAGATTTCGCAGTGGTGTGGACAATTCATGGGTTTAAGTAAAAATTCCTCACCATCGGCAGGTGTTTGAATGGGTTGAAAGCTATCAGCCCCGTATTTTTCGTAATGGCCAGAGGTGACATAGAGTTCTTTTTGTCCGATGTGTGGGGTAACGACCTGTTCGTACCCCGCTTTGATTTGCGCTTTGCGCAAAAACTGCTCGAGACGATCGCGCAGTGCTGCCCCTTTAGGCAGCCAAAGCGGTAGGCCTTGACCTACTTTTTGTGAAAACGTAAAAAACCCCAATGCAGTGCCGAGTTTTCGGTGATCACGTTTTTTGACTTCTTCTAATAATTCCAGATATTCTGTAAGTAATTTTTGTTTTGGGAACGACACGCCGTAAATGCGGGTAAGCTGTTTGTTGTTTTCATCGCCACGCCAATAAGCTCCTGCGATATTGGTAAGTTTTACTGCCTTGATGATTCCAGTGTTAGGCACATGTCCCCCACGACATAAGTCGGTAAAATCATCATGATCACAAAAGGTGATGGTTCCGTCTTCAAGCGCTTCAATGAGTTCTGTTTTGTACTCATTTCCTGCATTGTGATAAAATGAAAGTGCATCGGCTTTTGTAGCTGAACGCATGTTGAATTCATGCTTCCCGCGGGCAAGTTCTAACATACGCTTTTCAATGGTAGCCAGTTCTTTTTCGGTAATGGTGTGTTCACCGGCATCTACGTCGTAATAAAATCCATTTTCTATGGCAGGTCCAATGGTAAGTTTTATACCTGGGTAGAGTTGTTCTATTGCTTGTGCCAACAGATGTGCACTGGAGTGCCAAAAGGCTTGTTTTCCTTGGCTATCATTAAAAGTATATAGGACAAGGTCGCCGTTTTCGTGTAGTGGTGTTTTGGTTTCCACCACTTTACCGTTAAACGATGCAGAAATTACCACGCGCGCGAATCCTTCACTAATTTCATTAGCAACGTCAAAAGGGGTTGTTCCTGAAGGCATTTGCTTAACGGCCCCGTCTGGTAATCGAATGTCAATCACTGAATCCATACACTGCGCAAAGATAATCGGAAAGTAGAAGTGGTCAAGTGTTTTTTAATTATAATCGTTAATTATGATTACTCTTCATTAAACAACCCTTTTACCATGAGTTTGATGCCCCAAAAGCCAAGTCCAATAGCCGCAATACACATTAAAATGGCAATACCTAAAACAGGAATGTAAAAGATGTGATCTTGATTTTTAAATGCAGATGTCATTACGGTTGGGCCAATAAATGCCAATACAATAGCATATGCCATGGCGCGTAATCCGCGAAAAAAATTTCGTTTGTTCATCAGTTTTCTGTGGCGGTAAATATAAAGGTATCACGCTCAACTACCCTAAAATACCCAAGCGGAAATACATTGGGGTTGTTGGTGTTTTGGATGTTCCCTCTTAAGGTTGACTTTGCGGTAGCAAAAGGACCACCCCCGTCTTGACCTGCGTGTGAAATAAGAACTTGCATGTAAGTATAAAAGTTTTTATCAGCGCCCATTAAATGTACTGGAGTTGGTGTGTTTTTTGGAAAAAATTTATCGTAATAAAAAGAAAACGTAAGTTGATTGCCATTGTAAAATACATCTCTTGTAACAAATAAGTTGTTGTATCCAAAATCCATGACGTAGTAATTTCCAATTTCGGGGCGGTCTGTAAATTGTACAATAGCCTCTACTTCTTCATCTGAAAACACAGTGTTTTCTCCTTGTGTTATTGCATCTATAGTGGTAGAAAGCACTAATGTTTCTGTAGCCTTATATTCAATACCTTTTACGGTTACAGTGAGTGTAAACTCTTCATTTTCAGAAACTAAAATATTTTCTGCTTTATAATGCCCAGATTCAACTTCTTGTGCAATCACAGTGGTATTGCCATACGTTAGGGAAACGTTTGCCTGACTGATATAGGGTACAGTGTCACCATAAAAATCTGCGGTTTCACTCAAAACGACCTCAAGTGTTCCTGTACTAGCTGCTACAGGGCGCCATAGGATGGCATCAATAACCACGTTTTGCTCAGCTCTTGGAAGCTCAAGGTCGATGGGGTCTTCACAGCCCCAAAACAAAAACAGTCCAATAATAATAATGTACTTTTTCATCAGAATCGAATATTATATGTTACAGAGGGAACAATCCCAAAAATAGAAAGTCGATACGCTTGATTTTTCCCAGTTTCTCTATCTTCTTTAAAACTGATTGTTGCTGCATTTCTGCGGTTGTATAGATTGTAAATGCCAAACACCCAACTGCCTTTTGCTTTTTTCATAA
>CBFICG010000045.1:0-11104 GCA_965661025.1 Flavobacteriaceae bacterium
TTAGTATTTTCCCAATGTGGTGCAGCTAAAAGCTGTAAGGTAGATATTGTAATCAGCGGAATATCGAGAGCAAAGCATAAGCCTTTGGCAGCAACGCTGCCAATACGTAATCCTGTAAACGAGCCCGGACCTGCGCTCACAGCAATGGCATCTAATTCGGTTGGGGAAATATTGGCTTCTTGAAGGACTTCATCAATAAACACATGCAGTTTGGCAGCGTGTTTAAACCCACCTTCCAAAAGGGATTTACGCGCCAACAGTGTTGTGTTATTGCTTAATGCTACAGAACATTTTTCCGTGGAGGTTTCAATATGGAGTAATATTGCCATACGGTAAAAATAGTACTTTACAACGTTAACGGAATACCAAAATAGAACTCCAAAATTTTGATTCGGAAGATAGCATCAAACTTTGCGCGTAGCTCTGCAGAAACAGCAGCGTCGTAGCGTTGTTTAGCTTGCGAAAATTGCAAGGACGTAGCCGCGCCTTCATTAAATCGATTCAGTGCATACTGATAGGCTTCCTTTCGAGCTTGCGTGGTTTTTTTAGCTGCTTCGTAAACTTTTAACCCACCCTTTGCATCAGAATACGATTGGTATATAGTACGTTCTAAATCTTGTTGCTGCTGGGTTAGCGCCGTAGACGATCGCGCTACATTGACCTTATTGCGACGTACATTGTTCTTGACAGTAAGTCCGTTGAGTATAGGGATGCGTAAACTCACACCAAAATTGTGTCCATCGTTTTGTTTTAGCTGTTCACCAATAGACAAATGCGGCGCAATTGATGTTTGAGGTCGTGGGGCCACAACAGTCTGTCCCGTTTCTTGTACCGCTCCAACGGGTACTTGATTAACTGCTCCGGTTGGTACTAAAATATCGGCATACGAAATACGTGAGCTGTAACTATAAAACCCTGACAAGCTCGGCTGATAAGCCGCTTTGGCAATTTTTAAGTTGGCCTCTGCGATTTCTACATTTGTTTTGGCAAACATAATATCATTTCGAGACGATTCCGCTTTGTCGTACAACTCTTGTGGCGTTTTATCCAAAATAACTGTGGCAACCATATCGTAATCTGAGTCGGCAATAGAAAATTGTTCAAAGTCATCTAAAAGTAACAGTTGAGCCAATGAAATACGTGCCATTTCATAGTCATTTTTAGCCGAAACCACTTGTTGCTCTTGCGAGGCTAATGTGGCTTGTAGTTCATACAATTCGCCTCGTGGCAATGCGCCTGCATCTACCAGTGCCTCGGTTTGTTCCAATTCTGATGTTGCCACCAAAAGTTGGTTGTTTTGTACGGCTATATTTTCTTTACTAAACAAAACTTGTAGATATGCATTTACCACCAAAAGCATCACATCTTCCTTCATGTCCTCTAACTGATATTGACGTGCCAAAACACTCAAGTTGGCACTTAAGAGCTGGTAGATGTTACGTTTTCCGTTATATATATTTACCCCCATATCCACGGAACCACTCGAAAATTGATTGGTCATGTCTTCAAAAACATTGGTAGTTAAGTTTCGGTTTAGCCCTACATTCCACGAATGTGACATGGAAAAGTTAAGTGTAGGTAAAAAGTTACCTACCGCTTGGCTTTTGTTGGCTTCTGCATCGATGACATCCAAATAGGCCTGTCGAATTTGCAGGTTGTTTTTTATGGCGTGCTCCAAGGCAGCCTCCAATGTCCACGGTGCAGCTGTATTGGATTGTTGGCTGTAGCCAAAAACCAACAGCAATAAAGTGCAAAATGATAAAACCTTACGCATCGTCGTCACTGTTTTTATTGTTATCATCACGTTCTTCGGTGCGGTTCCAAACTTTTACTTGGTCTTCCTTAGAAACACCTTTAAGAATTTCTACGTTTACCCCATCTGAAATTCCGAGTTCTACCTCCCGGCGTTCAAATTTTTGATCGCCAGTCATTACTTCCACATAGGGGTCTTGGGTTTTTCGGTCAAACTGAATGAGCGCCTCACGAAGTGCCAAAACACCTTCCTTTCGTTCCAGTACGATAGCGGCATTAGCGCTGTAACCTGCCCGCACAAAAATACTGTCACTAAGCACCATATCCGCTTCAATTTTAAACTGAACTGCGCCTTGTTCTTCTGTTCCTTTTGGAGCGATAAACTTTAGCGAGGCGTCCAATTCTTGATCTTCAATGGCACCCAAACTAACTTTAAGTGGTGTCCCCACACGCAAAGAAGCTACCTCTGCTTCATCCACTTTTCCTTCAAAAATCATCTTCCCCAAATCGGCGATAGCCGCAATGGTAGTTCCGGCATTAAAGCTGTTGGATTCAATTACCTGGTCTCCCTCCTCCACTGGGATTTCCAAAACCGTACCGGGGACGGTAGCACGGATATCGGTATTGGCAGCACTTGAACCTCCAATAGAACCTTCGCGTATAATTTTTAAATCGCTTTCGGCATTTAACACATCTTGTTGTGCCTGATTGTACAACAGCTCGTTAGCAATATAATCTGCGTTAGAAATGATCCCTTTTTCATAAAGTGATTTGTTGCGCATAAAATCTTTTTTGCGTGTTGCAAGGGTTATTTGAGCTTTTTTGACTCGACCCTTTGCTGCGTTAAGGTTTTGCTCGTTTGGCACTACTTTGATGCGTGCAATAAGGTCTCCTGTGGTTACTTGATCTCCTTCCTCCACAAAAATACGGTCAATAATCCCCCCAATTTGTGGTTTTACCTCTACTTCATCTTCGGGAACAACCTTTCCCGTAACCACGGTTTCTTTTTCAATGGTTGTCGAGAATAGCTTTTCAGTTTTATAGGTTATGGCCGATTTACTGTTGGTTTTGGCAAAATAGGCCGCCGAAAAAAGCACGCCAAAAACAAGTAGTGCGATAAGGATATATTTGATGATTTTATTCATTTGGATGGGTTTTCGTTATTATTCTTCTCTTAATGCGTCTATGGGTTTGATACGTACAGCGCGTTGCGCGGGGATAAGACCGATGAGCGTACCCAGTCCGACCATAAGCCCCAAAGCGCCTAAAATAAATTTAATAGGAACTGTTGGATTTGTGTAGGGAAAAGTAGAGTTATCAGCAGTCATAACATTGATAATTGCTAAAACAAAAGCCCCAAAAATAATTCCTAAAACACCGGCGATAAGGGTTAAAAATACGGATTCAATAATGATTTGCATACGCACCTCTCTTGGAGTGGCTCCCAGCGCACGACGTATACCCAACTCTTTGGTGCGCTCACGCACCGAAATCAATAGAATATTTCCAATGCCAATAACACCTGCCAAAATGGTGGCAATACCCACTACAAGGGATAAAATGTTCATTCCACTTGAAAAGCCTTTTACTCTATTAAATACTTCCCCTAAATTAAAGCTACCAAAAGCACGTTCATCATCTGGATGCACGCGGTGTTTTACTTTTAGTGCCGCCTTAATATCCTTTTCAACAGCAACCACATCAGCATCGTCATAGGCAGCCATAGCAAACCAATCTACATTATCGCCCGTATTGTACAATTTTTTAAACGTGGTAAAAGGGATAAAAATATCGCCATCACTTTCAAATCCGCCCCCCCCTGTAAATTTATGTACGCCAACCACTTGAAAATATATGTTGTCAATCTGAACATAGTTGCCAATGGGATCTTCTTCCTTTTCGAAAAGCTCCATTTGGGTACGCTCGCCAATCACGCAAACTTTTCGTTGGTTGTCAATATCGGCTTGGTTGATAAAGCGACCGCCATCAAAAATATCTTTTGAAGCGATTTTTACCAAAATGGGGAAATCGCCATACACCGCATAGGCACCGCTTTTTCCGCCTCTCTTAACCGTTGATCCATTTCCGCCAAAAACACCGCGCGCAATTCGTGGTGCCACATACTGAAGCTGTGGTATTCGCTGCATCAAATAGTTTTGATCGTTCAATTTAAGTTGCATATCGCGGCCTGTGCGGAATCCATCATATGGAATACTGGTGCGCTGTGCCCAAACAAAAAGAGAATTGATGGCAACCTCTTCAAATTGGCGTTCAAAACCATTGTCTAATCCTTTAGACGCGCCAGAAAGTGTGATATAAATAAAAATTCCCCACAACACACCTATCACAGTAACCACCGTACGCAGTTTATTTTTTTGGATAGATCCAAAAATTTCTTGCCAAGTATCGCTATCAAAAAGGATTTTAAACATTATTCGTCTCGTAAGGCAATTATGGGTTTGATTTTGGCAGCACGTCGTGCGGGAATATACCCAGCTACTGCACCAAAAAGTATTAAAATTAGGGTTGCACCAACGGCAGTCCCAGTACTGATAAAAGGGTTAATAATAAAAAAATCTTCAAGTGAATCGCCGATAAGGGCAAGCGTTCCCACGCCAGTTAACAAGCCTGCATAGCCTGCGATAGTGGTAATAAAGACCGATTCATGCAAAATCATTCCCACCACCGATTTAGGTGTTGCGCCAAGTGCTTTGCGAATGCCTAGCTCTTTGGTACGTTCTTTTACCACAAACACCATAATATTAGAAATTCCAATAATCCCAGCCAATAAGGTTCCCAATCCTACAAATGTTACAATGAGTTGCAACACACTTGCAAACTGTTGGGTTTCTTTTAGGTCGGCGGCAACATTACGCACATAAATTCCGCTGCGATCATTAGGGGCAATGTTGTGCTTTTTACGCATAAATGTATTCAATTTCTTTTCCAATGCCATGGCGCCAGCATGTCCGAGTTCAGGGCGAAATGCTACAATGATTTGCTCAATGCGATCGTTACTTTTTTCGAGGCGTTGTCGCGTAGTGTATGGAATATAAATGAGCCGTTCTTCGTTGTCACCACCCTCATCTTTAAATACGCCAATTACTTTAAAAGAAACCCCGCCAACATCAATCTGTTGTCCTAATGAAGATTTGTTTCCAAACAAGTCTTTTTCGACTAATCTGCCAATAGTGGCAAATTTGTTTTTAGTTAGTACATCTGCCTCATTGATATAGCGCCCTTTGGTCACTATTGTTTTTTCGGCATATTGGTGCCCTGGCGCTACTCCTCTTATGGTATAATTATTACTTTCTTTGCCTCGTTTTACAAGGGCCCCTCGACTAATGCGCGGTGAAATATAATCAATGAAAAAAGGAAAGTTTTGCGCAATATCAGACAAATCATCATTTCTAAAAATAATTCGTCGTTTGGCCTTAAATCCGCGATATGGTTTTTCGGTTTGCCCTGGATATAACCAAACAGTATTGGTCGAATCATCTAAAAAAAATTGCTCAAACGAGTTTTTAAGTCCATTACCAAAACCAAAAAGGATGACAAATATGAAAATTCCCATCGCTACAGTAAAACCAGACAATGTTGTGCGCAGTTTATTCTTGCTTAGGGTATAAAACATTTCTTGCCATTGGTCTCTATTCCACATAAGAACGCGCGCTTACTTGTTTTACTTTTTTGTCTTCTACAATAACGCCATCGCGCAAATGCACAATGCGTTTGCACATTTTGGCAATGTCTTCTTCATGCGTTACAATAAGCAATGTAATTCCCCTATTGTTAATCGTTTGTAACACATCCATAAGCTCATAAGAAGTTTTGGAATCTAGCGCTCCTGTTGGCTCATCGGCTAAGAGTACTTTTGGTTCTGAAACCAACGCACGAGCAATGGCAACACGCTGTTTTTGTCCACCGGAAAGTTCGTTGGGGTGATGTGATGCCCAAGGCCCCAATCCGACTTGTTCCAAAAATTTTTGTGCACGCTCTTTTCGCTCTTTACGCCCAACTTTTTGGTAATATAGCGGAAGCATGACATTTTCTAATGCTGTTTTATACGAAATCAAATTAAACGACTGAAATACAAATCCCAAAAACTTGTTACGGTAAATAGCGGCTTTAGTTTCATCGAGATTTTTGATTGGGTTATTGTCTAGGGTATAAGTGCCTAAGTCGGCAACATCCAACATGCCCAAAATATTGAGTAATGTAGATTTTCCAGACCCTGAAGAACCCATAATGGCTACCATTTCGCCCTCTGCTACATCAAAATTTATTCCCTTTAATACATGAAGGGTATTTTGTCCTATTGCATAGGACTTGTGCAGTTCTTTTATTTCAATCATTAGTAGAAATGCTTCGTTATTATAATACGTATACTTTTGTAACGAGTATAAGTGAAATGTGTTACAAAAATATTATTTTTTGTTGAGCTGTCGGTAAACGGCATAGCCCACAATCCCAACAAGGATATAAGGAATCACCATTAAATACACAATACCATCGTTTAGGCTTTTGGCGGTTTCTGCATCAGCTCCGGTTTCCAAAACAGCACGACACATCGCGCATTGTAATCCAAAGAGACCAGAGAAAAGTGATGTTAATACAAGCATATTAGCCGTAATAAGGTGCTATCATTAGATACACAACTACACCTGTAACAGCCACGTAAAACCATATGGGAAAAGTTACTTTTGCTAAGCGTTTGTGTGCCTTAAAATCACGAAGTGCTGCGTGCTTGTAGGTAAACAATACAAGCGGAATTAGCGCAATAGAAAGCAGTATGTGTGTAATCAAAATAAAGAAATACACATATCTAATAAAACCTTCTCCTCCATAGGGTGTTGAGTCTGAAGTGATGTGATAAGCGATATACATCAATAAAAAAAGCACGGACAAAAAGATGTTAATTTTCATCAATCTCTCATGAACTTTTCGATTTCCTCGCTTGATTTGCATTACGGCCACAAGAAGTAAAACGGCAGTAAGACCATTTATAGTAGCATATATGGGAGGTAACATATCAAGTGAGGTAACATTAGGAATGCGTATAGTAAACAAAATAGCTACCACAATGGGGATAAGCACAGAAACAGATATAATTATCGCATTATATCGTACAAGGGTTTTATTTTTCATTATTGAGCAATTTTTGAATATCCTCAAGCAGCATATCCGTGCCTTGCGTATCAAGTTCAGATTCGGGAATGCCTAAATAGTAGACAATTGGATTACCAAAGGAATCTCTTCTTGAACGAAGGTAACCATTTTGATCCACTAAGGCAAAATATCCTTGATGTTCAAACCCGCCAGCCACATTTGGGTTGATGCCTGCAAAAATGTTAAATCCTGTATTTGCTAATGTATAAATAGCATCAGCATCTCCCGTGAGAAAGTGCCAATTTTGACTGAATACCCCCAAGTTTTCGGCATAACGTTTGAGCTGTTCTGGGGTATCTTTTTCGGGGTCAATGGTAAACGAGGCAATCCCAAAATCGTCCCGATTTCCAAAAGCTTCCTCCAAGCGTTTCATGTTGGTATTCATAATAGGGCAAATGGTTGGACAGGTGGTAAAGAAAAATTCAATCACATATACTTTCCCCAAAAAATCTTCATTTGAAATCAAGCGTCCATCTTGATTGGTAAATACAAAATCCGGTACTCGCTTTGCCTCTGCGTTAAGTTCAATAAATGAAAGTGCTGCGGGTGCACTCAATCGACTTTTATCGACCAAATTAGACTGTTGAAAGCGTTCAATTATGCGTGGGATAAACATGATTCCAAACACCAAAACAATAAATGCAACGGCAATGTATGAGTAACGACGCATACTTATGGCTTACGACCTTGATTGTACTTTTTAAGCGCCAAGCGATATTCGGCTAAAATTACCTTAACGTCGTCTACCATATTGTTATTAATGTCGGCAACAGAACGTGCATCGTAACCAAAAAAATCGTCATCATCCCTTCCGCGAAGGTTGCCATCTCTATCAATGATAAATACAAATGGATTTGCCAAAGTATTGTCTAGCGACAAGGGCAGGTTTAAGCTTTTGAATATCAACTGAAGATCATCGGGTGCTAAAAAAACAAAATTCCAACGTGACATATCGGTACCGGTAGTACCTTCGAGTTCCATCTTAAGGTTTTCTGCCTGGGTTTCTGTACCTTCTGGTAAAGCAATCAAAAATTGAAAATCTAAAAACTGATAAAACCGCTTGTAAATTTTTTGGTTTAGGTTTAGCGCCAATGCCTTTTTGTCTTGCAAAACATTGCCAAAAAATCCAAGAACAGTAATATGCCCTTTAAACTGCGTGTCGCTATATTCCCCTATTTCCTCAACATTTTGAGTAAGTACAGGGAGTTTTGCAAAGTGATTTACCCCTGAAGCAAAAAACAAATACACTCCTAGCGGAAAAACAAAAAGTATGACTAGGACAATGTATTTTTTCATGTTATGATTAAAAATTCCAGCTTACAAATCCGTCTAACATTACATTGTAAATGTAGTCCGCTTCGACCAGTAAAATAAAAATAAGGTATGGAATAAGTATTAAAAGCGGCAGCACAATAGAGGAAGTAAAGCTACGCTTTTCATCGCGTAAATGCATAAAATCCCATGCAATATAGTATGCTTTTACAATGGTTAGGATAATAAATATCCAATTTAGTCCTTTCATGCCAAAAACAGGCGTTAATAAAAAGGCAGGTTTGATAATCCCAAGCGCCACTTCAACTGCCGTTACAATAGAGAGGAAAATAAGTACACCCCAAATTTTTTGAACATTAGATTTGAATGTAACAAGTCCGCGGAAAATAGAAAGCTTATGTGCCATGTTATACTAGATAAAAGAAGGTGAATACAAAAACCCAAACAAGGTCTACAAAGTGCCAATAGAGCCCTACTTTTTCAACCATTTCATAATGCCCTCGACGTTCGTAAGTCCCTAATAATACGTTAAAAAAGATAATGCCGTTAATCACAACTCCAGAAAATACGTGAAAGCCGTGAAAGCCCGTGATAAAGAAGAAAAAATCCGCAAAAAGGCGATTTCCATATTCATTCCGAATCAAATTTGCTCCTTCTACCACATGCACTGCCTGTGCAATTTTATTTTCAGATGCTGCGCGATCAAGTATAATTTTGTGTCCTGTTTTGGCATCAATCATCTCAGTTTTAATACGCAAATCTGGGTTTGCTAAAAATCCTTCTTGCACCTCAGCAACAGTGTATGTTGGAAGGGTCGCTTCGTCAACGTACCAAAGTCCATTTGCAGCAGAATGCTGTGCGCGGTCGGTAGGTTGCGTCGTAGCGAAAGAAGAAAGTGCTATACGTTTTCCAGAATCGGCAGAGACAAACTGCAAGATTTGTCCTCCTTTGGTTTCTAGAGCGCCGTATTCCCCTTTAATAAAATTTTTCCATTCCCATGCTTGAGAGCCTACAAATACTGCACCACCAAGAATGGTAAGCAGCATGTACACCGCAACTTTGTTTTTCTGCATCTTATGCCCTGCATCTACTGCCAGTACCATTGTGACTGAAGAAAAAATAAGGATGAATGTCATCAGTGCCACATAATACATGGGGGCATTCACTCCATGCAGAAAGGGAAAGTGGTGGAATACCTCATCGGCAATGGGCCAAGAATCGATATTTTTAAAACGTGAAAAGCCATAGGCTACAAGAAACCCAGAAAAGGTCAGTGCATCTGATACAATGAAAAACCACATCATCATTTTACCATAAGATGCATTGAGTGGCTTATTGCCTCCGCCCCAAACGCTTTGGCTTTCAGTTAGGTTGGTTGTTGCTTCCATGTGTGGATATTGGTTAAATTGAATACAAAATTACATATTAAACTTTATCTTAAAAAGAATAAGAACACAAATAAATAAAGCCATAAAAAGCCAAGAAAATGCCAAAAGGTATGCGCTAATGCAAAACCTAAGGGATTACGCTGATAAATCCCTTTTAAGTGTCGTAAAAATACCACCACAAGCACTACAATTCCGCCAATCAAGTGCGCAAAGTGGGTGATAACAAGCACATATAAAAACGATGTAGTTACCGTACTTTCTGCACCTGTAAAATAGTAGCCTTGTGACACAATACTATTAAAACCTACCCATTGACTAATAGAAAATACTACTGCCAAAGCTAACGTAATAAGGGTGTAAAGCGCAACGCCCTTGGAATTATGGGCTTTGAGCATTTTGAATGCCATCCAAAATGTAACACTACTTAACAAAATAACCAGAGTACTAAGGTGAAACGCCGAAGGAAGCACAAAATCTGTAAGCCAATCTGGTCGTGCTTTGCTTACCACATAAGCACTTGTTAGCCCGGCAAACATCATGGTCATACTAATCATGGCAAACCACAACATCATTTTTTTTGCTTTTGCCTGAGGTGTTAAAAGGGAAGGGTGAAAACTCATTTATAAAAACTTATCTAATACGTAAATCCACTGTATTGATGTAATATACACAATACTAACAAACATTAATTTTTTGGCATTGACCTCAGCATGGTTTCGATATAGGCGTAGTCCCGCCCTCAACAGCAGCAGTCCAACAAGTACAACCGCAACTGCGGCCATTATAGAAAGGTGTAACGCTCCGCTGATGCCAAACACAGGAACAATAGAAATTACAATCGTCCAAAGGGTGTATAAAATAATTTGAAGTGCGGTGGCATTACCCGGTTTGCCTGTGGGTAACATGTTAATTCCTGCTTTTTGATAATCGTCATGCATCATCCAGCCAATAGCCCAAAAATGAGGAAACTGCCAAAAAAACTGTATCATAAACAATATGCCTGGTTCAATCCCAAAACTCCCTGTTGCAGCTACCCAACCCAACATAAAAGGGATCGCGCCAGGGATAGCACCGACAAACACCGAAAGCGGAGTTACCGTCTTAAGGGGAGTGTATGCACAGGTGTATAAAAACACCGAAATTGCCCCAAACATAGCAGTTTTAGGATTGAGCAAGTACAAAACAGCAAGCCCCAAAACCAGTAATGTAACGGATATCCCAAAGGCTACTGGAACCGACATTCTCCCTGCAGGAATGGGTCGGTTTTGAGTACGAATCATTTTCGCATCAATTTCTTTTTCAATGATTTGGTTAAATGCATTGGAAGCCCCTGCCAAACCATACCCTCCAATAGAAAGTAATAAAATATGCCACATATTGGGTGAGGGTACCGCCAACAAATAGCCTGCTAGTGAAGAAAATACCACGCTCAACGTAAGTCGTGCTTTGGTGAGCAACAACACATCGTTTACAAAAAGCGATAACATTGACGATTTCTGGGTATCTGCAAGCATAATGCACTT
>CBFICG010000046.1:0-11088 GCA_965661025.1 Flavobacteriaceae bacterium
ACTTTCGCGTATTGAATTAGATTCTGTAATCCAAACCGAGAAAACATTATCGGAGCGTAACCTTACTACGGTAGCATTAGATTTTTATGCGGGTATGCTTCACGCTACAGATAGCCTAAACAAAGCGGGGTTGAGTGTTGAGTTTACAGTTTTTGATACTGAAAATCAACGCCACATTATTGAGCAAATTCTCAATCAAAATGATTTTTCGCAATTTGATGCAGTCATCGGGCCTTTTACACCAGCAAATGTGAGCCGTGTTGCACAAGCCTTGACTTTTTTCAATGTGCCTGTTGTTTCTCCCTTGACCACGCGCGATTTTCAATCTTACAGAACGTCTTTTAATACCATTCCAAGCAAGAATACTCTCAATCAACAACTATCAATATTCATTGATTCGTTAGATGTAACTACTGAAAACCCTTGTATTTTGATTATTTCAGATGAGAAAAACAGAAAAACAGAATTAAAACTAAAAGCGCAATTTCCTCTAGCTGAAATCATCCGGCCAGATGCAGATTTTGGATATGTTAAGCCTGATGTTGTGGATTCCTTGCTAACACCCACACGACAAAATTGGGTTTTTTTAGAAACCGAAGATTCAAATCTTGTTATCAGTATGACCTCTATGCTCAATGCGCAACAACGAGAAGACAGGCAAATTCAACTGTTTACGCACTACCGCTCTGCAACCTACGACGATACCAATGTTTCACAAGCTCATTTGGGAAATTTACGATTTACTTACCCAAGTTATTTTCATGAAAAGCACGATAGTACTCGTGTAAAATTTGACGAAGGTTTTAAAAATCACTTTGGAAAAATTCCGAATCGAACAGCTGTAAAAGGAGTTGATGTGATGATTGATGTAGCATTGCGTATTGCCGTTAAACGAACACTTACAGAAGGCGTTTCATTGGGATTGTTAGAGCAACTACAACACCGATTTGACTATCAACCCAAGCCGGCAGGCGGATATGAAAATACAGCGACATACACCATTCAGCATCAGGGTTTTCAAATGATTGAAGTAAGACCGCCCAAACGAGTACTCGATTCGTTAGAGGTTAGGTAGTTTATTCTTTGTATTTTTGCACCTTTAATGCAATAAAGTTATGCCTATAACCAAATACGTTTTTGTTACTGGAGGAGTTACATCTTCACTTGGTAAAGGCATTATCTCCGCATCTTTAGCAAACTTATTGCAGGCACGTGGACTAAAAACCACCATACAAAAGTTTGATCCATATATAAATGTTGACCCTGGAACATTAAATCCTTATGAACACGGAGAGTGTTTTGTAACAGATGATGGCGCAGAAACAGATCTTGATCTTGGACACTATGAACGTTTTTTAAATGTATCCACTTCCCAAGCCAATAATGTTACTACTGGTCGTATTTATCAAAGTGTAATAGAAAAAGAACGTCGCGGTGCATTTTTGGGGAAAACCGTTCAAGTAATCCCGCATATTACCAACGAAATTAAGGAGCGCATGCAATTGTTGGGTTCTACCGAAGAATACGATGTAATCATTACCGAAATTGGTGGAACGGTAGGAGATATTGAGTCATTGCCATACATTGAAGCAGTGCGTCAACTGCGCTGGGAATTGGGCCGAGATAACTGCATAGTGATTCACCTTACGCTTGTTCCATATTTATCTGCAGCAGCAGAATTAAAAACAAAACCCACGCAGCATTCTGTAAAGACATTGATGGAAAGTGGAATCAATGCCGATGTGTTGGTTTGTCGTACAGAACATGAACTTTCCGACGATATTCGCAATAAACTGGCACTCTTCTGCAATGTTAAGCGCGAGGCTGTTATTCAATCCATCGATGCAGACACTATTTATGACGTTCCATTGTTGATGCTTGAAGAGGGCTTGGATCGTGTTGTTTTAGATTTGTTATCGCTTCCAGACAATCTGGAACCAGATCTTACGAAATGGAAAGCATTTTTGTCTAGACATAAAAACCCAAAACAGCACATTCGTATCGGGTTGGTTGGGAAATATGTAGAATTACAAGATTCGTATAAATCTATTTTGGAGGCTTTTATTCATGCGGGTGCTGCTAATGAGGTAAAAGTAGATGTAATTTCGATTCATTCTGAACATTTAACTCCTGAAAATTGCGTTGCAAAACTTGAGGGACTTCACGGATTACTTGTGGCCCCCGGTTTCGGCTCTCGTGGTATAGAGGGAAAAATTAGTGCAATCAAATATGTTAGAGAAAACAACATTCCGTTTTTCGGAATTTGTTTGGGTATGCAAATGGCTGTGATTGAATTTGCTCGAAACGTTATTGGAATAAAAGAGGCTAATTCTTCTGAAATGTTGGCACATACACCACATCCTGTTATCCATTTGATGGATGAGCAAAAAAAGGTAGAAAACAAGGGTGGAACCATGCGTCTTGGTGCTTGGGATTGTGTGCTTTCGCCTAACAGTCGTGTACGAGATATATACCAAAAAGAAACAATTAGCGAACGGCACCGTCATCGCTATGAACTCAATAATTTTTACCAAGACCAATTGGCATCTCATGGAATGAGAGCCACAGGGATAAATCCCGAAACTGGACTTGCCGAAATTGTTGAAATTGCGTCACATACATGGTTTGTGGGCGTCCAGTATCACCCTGAATATAAGAGTACTGTTTTGACACCGCACCCACTTTTTTCAGCTTTTGTGCAGGCGTGTAGTCAATATGCAAAAACAAAAAAATAACAAATGGAAGAACGTCGGATAGACCCGTTACAAATTATTGGTATGGTACTCATTTTTGTCATTTTTACATGGATGATGTACACCCAGTCTGCTGAGGATTTGGCACAAGCTGGCACCCAACAAGCACAAACTACAGCAGCAGTTGCGCCATCCAATAATCAGACGCCTGATGCGATTATAACTACCCCCTCTGAAGTAGTTTCTACAGCATCAGTTGTTAAAGAAACAATAACTCTCCAAAACAACGTGCTAACCCTTGGGGTTTCTACCAAAGGGGGAATTATGGAGCAAGTGCTGCTCAATGGAGAAGTAAATTATAAAGATACCCCCTTGTATCTTATTGATAAAAATAATAATGGGTTAAATATTACTTTCACTACTGCTTCGGGACAATTATTGCAAACCAAATTTTTGATGTTTACCCCTGTGGTTACCAAAAACGACAATGCACAAGAATTACGCCTCCGTGCAACAGTAGAGCAAAACGGATACATTGAATTTGTATATAGACTTCCTAAAGATGGTTTCCGCTTTGGTTTTGAGGTAGTCGCCGAAGGGATAGAAAATGCATTAGACACTGCGATTCCTGCCACATTCTCGTGGACCATGGACGGCTTTCGTCACGCCAAAAGTGCACAATATGAAAACAGATATACACAGCTGGCGTATCGTCACGAAAATGACAGGTACAGTACACTCTCTGCCTCGGGTGATGACCAAGACGATGAAAAAGATGTTGCATGGGTGTCTTACCGCCAACACTTTTTTAGCAGTATCCTGATTCCAGAGCACCCTTTTGAGCGAGTAACACTTACCTCAGCGGACATTACTGACGAGGAAGTCGAAGCATCTGCCTTCTTAAAAGGCTTTACTACCGAGACCACACTTCCATATCAGCGCAATCGTTTTCAAGCCAATTTTGATTGGTATATGGGACCAACAGATTATGCTATTCTAAAAAATTACGATGAGAATTTGTTTGAAAGCATTTCGTTTGGCTGGGGAATTATTGGTTGGATTAACCGATCCGTTTTTTATCCTCTTTTTGGATTTCTAACTGGGATAGTACCCCATGGTATTGCTATTATTTTACTTACAATAATTGTGCGTTTAGTCTTGTCTCCGGTATTGTATAAGTCGTATGTTTCGCAAGCAAAAATGCGCGTGCTAAGACCTGAGATCACAGCATTAAATGAAAAGTACAAGAATGATCCAACCAAACGTCAGCAAGAAACCATGAAGCTATACACCAAAGCAGGGGCAAGCCCTCTTGCAGGTTGTGTTCCAGCATTGCTTCAAATGCCTGTGTTCTTTGCCTTATTTTATTTTTTCCCCATAGCCTATGAACTGCGTGGAAAATCATTTTTATGGGCTGATGACTTATCGTCCTACGATGTTATTGCAGAACTCCCTTTTAGCATTCCATTCTACGGAGACCATATTAGTTTATTCCCACTATTAGCTTCAGTAGCGATATTTTTCTACACCCGAATGACTACAGGACAACAAATGCAGCCAACACAACCAGGAATGCCAAACATGAAGATTATTATGTATTTGATGCCTGTTATGATGTTGTTTTTCTTTAACAATTATGCGAGTGGATTTAGTTTGTATTATGTGGTTTCTAACCTGTTGATGATTGTAATTATGGTTGTAGTTAAAAACGTGATTATTGACCAAGATAAAATTCATGCTCAAATTGAGGAAAACAAAAAGAAGCCAAAAAAGCAAAATCGCTTTCAACGTAAAATGGCTGAAATAATGGAAGAAGCCGATCGTCAGAAGAAACTCCGCAAATAACCCCATTCCCTAATGTGCGCCTTAGTTTTGGCGGTACGATAACATCCTGCTTACCTTTGCGCTATGCATAGAAAACGCGTCATTATTGGACTTTCTGGAGGCGTTGACTCTAGTGTTGCTGCATATTTATTGTTGCAACAAGGTTACGAGGTCATAGGATTGTTTATGAAAAATTGGCACGACGATACGGTTACCTTATCGGACGAATGTCCGTGGTTAGAAGACAGCAACGATGCCATGCTTGTTGCAGACAAGCTTGGAATTCCTTTTCAAACCGTTGACTTGAGTGCGCAATATAAGGCGCGCATTGTGGATTATATGTTTACTGAATACCAGCGAGGACGCACTCCAAATCCCGATGTATTGTGTAATCGTGAAATTAAATTTGATGTTTTTTTGGAGATTGCTCTCTCTTTGGGAGCCGATTATGTCGCCACTGGGCATTATTGTCAAAAAGAAGAGGTTCCTGCAGCTGTCGAATCAACTGCTGTAAACACTGAACTTGGTAAAGGGCCTACATACAGATTACTTGCTGGAGCTGATACCAACAAAGATCAATCTTATTTTTTATGCCAGCTGAGTCAATCACAATTGGCAAAGACCTTATTTCCCATTGGGGGATTACAAAAAAGCGATGTTCGTAGCATTGCCACTAAGCTGGGTCTTGTAACTGCCAAAAAACGCGATTCACAGGGGTTGTGCTTTATTGGTAAAGTAAGTCTTCCCGAATTTTTGCAACAAAAGCTTTCCGTTAAAAAAGGAGCTATTGTACAAGTGCCTAATACGCACGCCATGTACAGCAAACCTCGTGAGAGTACCCCTGAAGGATTGGCTAAAAAATACAGCTATTCTCCTAACGATGGCATCAAAGTAGGAACGCACAATGGAGCTCATTTTTTTACAATAGGACAACGAAAAGGCTTGGCTGTTGGTGGTACAGCAGAACCGCTTTTTGTTTTGGCTATTGATGTGAAAACTAATACAATCTATGTAGGCGAGGGGAAAGACCATCCGGGGCTATACCGGCGTGCGCTTTGGATTGCACAAGACGATGTTCATTGGGTACGCCCAGATTTGGCAACCGACCACCCAATGCAAGTACAAGCTCGAATCCGATACCGTCAACCCTTAGCAAATGCTATGTTACACCCTGTTCAAAACGGATTGTTTTTGGTTTTTGATGTACCACAATCTGCTATTGCAGCAGGGCAATTTGCCGCATGGTACTTTGATAATGAATGTATTGGTTCAGGAGTAATTGGTTAATGCATTCCTAAAAGCCATAACTATACCAAAGCGTGTAAGTTATATTCAACTCCCAAGTGCATTGTTGTGTTAACACCAAGGATTCTCTTATCTTTACGGCATGATATTTTTTATTAGTGGTGCCGAATTAGTATTTGTTTTTATGGTAGTGCTGTTGGTATTTGGAGCCAATCGCATACCTGAAATTGCGCGCACACTAGCTAAAGGCATCCAGCAAGTGAAAAATGCAAGTCGTGACTTCCGTCAAGAGCTAGAACAGTCTGCAGAGGCACAAGGTTTTGACACAAAAGAACTACAAAAAGAAGTAGACGACCTTAAAAAAGAAATCAACGAAATTACGGGAACGGTAAAGCGCAGGCACTAAATTTTCCGTAGCAGTGTAAGTCCATCTCTTACAGGTAATAGTAGTGTTTCTACGCGTGAGTCTTCGGCTACTTTTTTGTTAAATTGTTTTAGGGCTGTTGTGGCTTCATCAGTGGCCTTTGATATTACTTTTCCAGACCACAACACATTGTCTGCTATAATCAATCCACCTGTTTGTATGCGGTCAATAATTAAGTCAAAATATAGGGGGTATTGCTCTTTATCAGCATCAATAAAGGCCATGTCAAATGTGCCTTTTAAAGAAGGAATTATATCTGCTGCATTCCCTAAGTGCTGAACAATTTGATGGCCATAACCCGACGTATCAAAATAACGTCGTTGCATGTCGGTTAACTCTTCGTCAATATCTATAGTGTCTATGCGTCCATCAGATTGCAACCCCTCTGCCATACAAAGTGCCGAGTAGCCTGTAAATGTGCCAATTTCAAGAATGCGTTTGGGGGAAATAAGCTTTGTAATGAGTGCCAATAGCCTACCTTGATAAGCGCCGCTTAACATTCTTGGCTGCAGTACTTTTAGATGTGTTTCTCGCGCCAATTGTTGTAACAATTCGGGTTCTTGTTGCGAGTGCTGTTGCACGTAGGCTTCTAAGTTTTTATCTAAAAAATTCATTCTTTTTTGGGTCTTGCGTAAGGAAAACGCTGCATTAAAGTTGTTTTGGCATATCCGTCCAGCCCATTTATGGTTACCGTGTCAGCATTTTGGAGCTCAAGCCATCCATCTTCGTGCTGAATATTATCTTTGGCAATATATATATGCTCAATTTGACTGACAAGCAAAAGTGTATTGTTTTCTTTGATTTCGTATTCGTTTAAAAAGGTACACCCCAACCTTACTCGTGCGTCTTTGACAAAAGGCGCATAAAAACCGTTCAAATATTCCTCTTCTAATTGGGTTTGCGAAAACTCCGAAATTTCGGTTGGATATTTTGCTGAGGTATGATGCGCGTCTTCAATAATATGGCTGTGAATATGATTTACGGTAAATGTTCCAGTTTCTTTAATATTGCGATACGTATCACGCGGAACAGTAGTTGGTCGTAGTACAAAACCAATTAACGGGGGGTTACTTCCCAAATGTGTGATGCTACTAAAAACAGCCACGTTGGGTGCACCCTCCTTTGATTTTGTTCCCAGTAAATTTGCAGACTTAAACCCGGTACAGCTATTTATTAGATTAAGACGGAAAATCTTATTCATCTTATCGATATCTGCACGTGTGTAATGTGTCATAGCTTTTTTACAAATTTAATCAATTAATGAATTTGGTTACTTTTGCATTATCGGGTCATTAACTCAGTTGGTTCAGAGTGTCGCCTTGACAGGGCGGAAGTCATTGGTTCGAATCCAATATGACCCACTAAAATGCGGATTTCTTTTGTAGTACTTATTGTATTGTCACTTTCTTGTTTTGGCTATTCACAGGTTCAAAAAATTAACTTATTCCCCAATAATATCCCATGTGAAAGCAATGTCGAGCTTACGCTAAGATATGACCATGAAAGGAAAATGATTCGTGAGGTGGAAATTCCTGAGATGTGGTTTTTCCCCTCTGAAAATGAAACTGAAAAATCCCCAGCGATTTTAATTATTCCTGGTGGGGGATACGGTGGGTTATCATACGAAAGAGAAGGAATCCAAGTTGCTAACTGGTTAAATGCTTTAGGTGTTTCTGCTTTTGTGTTAATTCACAGATTACCTACACCTGCATTTGGCGCGTGTCAACAACTCGTGCCGCTTATTGATGCCAAACGTGCAATGGAATTGATTCGTCAAAATGCCACCTCTTGGAATCTTGATTCGTCTAAGATTGGCGTAATGGGGTTTTCTGCCGGCGGTCACCTTGCGGCAACACTTTCAACAAAGTACGATTTTAACACAGATTATGTATCTAGCACTAATGAAGAACAAAATTCAAAACCGGATTTTACTATTCTTGTGTATCCAGTAATAACAATGTTTTTGCCCGACACACACTATGGCTCTAGAAAAAACTTGTTGGGGAAGAATCCACTTTCAAAAGAAGTGCAATTGTTTTCTAACGAATTGCACGTAACCCCTAACACCCCACCAACGTTACTTTTACATGCTAGTGATGACAAAGGAGTTGTGGTTTCAAATAGTTTAAAGTACTTTACAGCATTACAAGAGCACAATGTCCCATCAGCAATGCATATTTGGGAACAAGGGGGGCATGGTTTTGGTATGCATGGAGCAAAAGGCGCTATAAAATATTGGCCAATTGTTGTTAGAGATTGGCTGATTCAACGGCAGGTAATTCAGCAGTAGTGTCTTTTAAAGGTATTCTAGTATTGTTTCAAGTTTAACACTCCTCGACCCTTTAATTAGAATTTGGGTGGCATTTATTGGACTTGTTTTTAAGTATGCTACAAAAGACTCGGTGGTTTCAAAGCAGTTTGAATGAACAAAGGGTTTGTATGCTGTTCCAATCCAATAGCAGTTTTCAATGTGCGTGGTTTTTACAAGCCTAACGAGGGCTTCGTGCTCTTTTGCTTCATCTGCTCCTAACTCTCCCATATACCCTAAAATCATTACTTTTTTACCTTCTCTAACGCTAAAATCATTTATAGCGGCGCGCATGCTCGTAGGATTCGCATTGTACGCATCAAGCACAATAGTTTTATTATCCTTGAATATAAGTTGTGAACGATGATTGTTGGGAGTATAAGCTGCTATGGCAGCGGCACACTTCTCTGTAGAAATGCCAAATAAATTTCCCACACAAATGGCTGCGGCAATATTTGCTTTATTGTAGCTTCCTGCCAATTGAGAATTAATCTCAACCATATTAAACCGAAGTTTTAGTGTTGGCTGATTGTTTAGAACTGAAAATTTTGATGGAGAATATGTGATGATTTGATGTTTGCCCACTTCACCCATAAGTTTTGTGTCATCTTGATTTAAAAGAACAGTGCCGTTATTTTTCTCCAAAAACCTGTACAATTCTGTTTTGCCTTTCAAAACGCCCTCTTCAGAACCAAATCCTTCAAGATGTGCTTTGCCCACATTGGTAATAAGTCCGTGAGTGGGGTGTGCAATACCACACAAAAATTCAATTTCGTTTAAGTGATTTGCACCCATTTCAATTAGCGCATGGGTGTGCTGTTTCGATAAATTAAGCAATGTAAGCGGAACACCAATGTGGTTATTGAGGTTTCCTGCAGTTGCCAAAACTTCATGTGTAGTGTTTAGTACGGTAGCAATAAGTTCTTTAGTGGTAGTTTTTCCGTTGCTACCAGTTAATGCAATGACGGGAATATCAAATTGTTTTCTGTGATGATGTGCAAGTGCTTGGAGCGTTTGTAATACATCATTAACCAAGTAGCATTTTTGATGTGTGTTCGCAATTTCAGAGTCGTCAACAATAGCTGCTTTTGCGCCATTTTCTAAAGCATTTTGCGCATAAGCATTTCCATCAAAATTTTGCCCTTTCAGCGCAAAAAACAATTTATTTGATACGGATTTTCGACTATCGGTCTCTACTCCCGAAGCATCCAAAAAAAGGGCGTAAACTTCTTTTAGCGTGAGCATGTTTTAGTCGCGCGGACGTTTCTTTGCATTGCTTTCGCCCAGATAAGACATAGCACATCTAAACCCTATATAATCAGCAGCCATAAACTCCGGCAAATAACGTCTTTGTGCAGGGTCTAACCAATAAGAGCGATCTTTCCAAGAGCCGCCTTTAACCACTCGCGTTTGGTCTGAAATTAGTGATTTCACTTTTTCTTCATCAGAAATTACACTTCCTTTATCATCAACTGCAAATTTGTACATATTTGCTTGCGAGGGGTTGGATTGGTCATCGCCATCCATATAATTTGGATTGTACGATCGGTTAAAGTTTGGTCTTAATCTTGCATCAGTAGAATCTACTTCAGTAAATTTTACTTCTCCTGGAAGTGCCTTAACATATAGCTTGTTGTTTGGCATAGTATCTAATTCAACATTTTCAACAACAATAGTTTTACCCTCAGGCCCTATTGCAGGTTTAAAATAAAGGTTACCTCTGTAATAACTCATATCTGAGATATCGTTATTTACAATAGGTCGATAGACATCCGCAACCCATTCAGCAACATTTCCTGCCATGCCGTATAGGCCATAGTCATTGGGAGGAAAAGCACGGACTGGAGCGGTTATATCTGCATTGTCTGAAGACCACCCCGCAAGACCACTATAATCTCCTTTTCCCTGCTTAAAGTTTGCTAATTGGTCGCCTTCATTTTTTCGTTTTTCAGAACGTGTAGATGCGCCTGACCATGGATATTTTTTCTTTCCCCTGTAGGTGTTATACTCACGGAGTTCAGATAAGCCTAGGGCTGCATATTCCCATTCCGCTTCTGTTGGAAGGCGGTATTCGGGAAGTAATAATCCGTCTTTACGCTTTGCAAAATTTAGAGCAGTAGAATCTACATCTCTACTTTTAGGTTGTGCGGTTCGTCCCGCTTTATCCGCAATAGTTCCAGCGTAGGTTTGGTCTGGAGCTTGTAAGTATGTTTGCGTATTAAATTCACCTCCTGGAGCGATACTATCAATTTGTAAGCTGACCCCTTTTTCGATGTACCCTTCACGCTCAAGAAGTCGCTCATTTACACGCTCAGTACGCCATTTGGCAAAATTGACAGCTTGTTGCCACGTTACTCCCACCACAGGATAATCTCTAAATGCAGGATGGCGCAGATAATTATTGACCATGTCTTCATTAAACCCAAGTGGACTACGCCAAACCATAGTATCTGGTATTGCGGCGGTGTATACGTTGCGAAAATTACCACCAGCTTTTTTGTAAACACGCTCTAACCAGTCAAGGTATTCGAGATACATAAGGTTGGTAACTTCTGTTTCATCTATAAAAAATGAACGAACTTGTACACGGACAG
>CBFICG010000047.1:0-11072 GCA_965661025.1 Flavobacteriaceae bacterium
AAAGGTATAATTACCAGCTGCCAAACCATTAAAACTAAAGCTCCCACCATCTGTTGTTACCGTCCTTGCTACTCCTGATTGCTCTGTTATGGTATATGGGGCAGTTCCACCAGAGATAGTTCCATCAATGACTCCGTTGGTATCATTAAAGCACGCCAGTGCAAAATTGTTAATGGTGTGACTTAAGGGCACTGGCTCATCAATAGCTTGACTTACGGGATTGGGCGATACAGCACAGTTGTTGGCATCGGTAACAGAAATGGTATAGTTTCCAACAACTAATCCAGAAAAGGTGTACAGGTTGCCTGAACTGCTTGTAGGGATTACTGTTGCGCCATTTACGGTAAAGCTATAGTTGGGTGTAGGGATTACTGTTGCGCCATTTACGGTAAAGCTATAGTTGGGTGTACCTCCTTCTACTTGAACTACAAGTTCGCCGTCACTACCGCCATTACAGGAAACATTTGTAAAAGTATTTAATCCAATAGTAAGTTGGTCTGGCTGTGTTGTGGTATAAGAATCTGTAAATTGACATCCGTTATCATCTGTAACGGTCACCGTATAGGTTCCAGCGGGTATGTTTGTAAGTGTATCGCTATTTGCTTGCCCAGTAGGGATAGCACCACCATTACTAGCCGACCATGAGAAACTGTAAGGACTTGTTCCTCCTGTAGGAGTAATTTGAATACTACCATCATCTGCTTCAAAACAAGTGCTATTTGTTACAGTTGCATTTTGGCTTTCTACCAAAAGCTCATCTGGCTCGGTAATTTCAATAGACTCACTTCTAATACAAGCTGTAGTGTTTGTGATATCAAAACTATTTCGATTAATATATCTAGCCTTTAGCAGCTCGTCATAGAATTTGAGCTCATATGTTCCCACTAACAAACCTGAAACCACAATGTTTTGACCATTTCCGATATCGTAATAAATCCCATCATTTGTAGTTATTGCTGTATATCCAGAAAGCACAACAGATGTTCCTTGTGGGTTTAACAATTGTACTTTATAATCAGCACCCCAACCGCCGTTTACGCTAAAAGTCATGCCGCCAGTACCGCCAAAACACAATGGACTAGTTGTAGAATGAGTAGCGTTTAGTTGCGCAGGAACGTCAAGGTCTATATTTAAAGTCCCTGTACATCCAAAACTGTCTTCCCAGTTTAGGCTGTACGTGCCTACAGCTAGATTTTCTACCAGTATGGTTAATTGACCTTGAGGGGTGTTTCCTTGAGCAACTGTATTACCATTACTATCTGTTAATGTATACTGATAGGGACTTGACCCATTATCCAAATTGACTAAAATAGCACCAGAATTTGCATTTTCATTACATATAAGTCCAGAAAACAAAACTGTACCTTGTAGATCGAAGGAGCTGCCTAGCTCGTAATCGCCTGATATCGTTTGGTTTGAATTTGTATTGGTAACTTCAATTTTATATAATCCAGGCGAGGCATATAAAACTCTCGTTGTTTCGTCAGGAATCAAAACATAATTGCCACTCCCATCATCTTGAAACCATTGATAAGAGATTATATCACCAGGGTTGTTTTGCACCGATACTTCTATATACCCAAGACACGAATTAATGACAACTTGTGCGATAGTAAATTCAGTATCACTTTGGGGGAAACTTTTAGCAGGAAAGATCAGCAAGAATATGACGAAGAGTCTTGGCAAAAAGCAATTTATCAAGCTGTATTTTTCTTTCATGTTAAAAATGAACACTCAAAGATAGTTATTTGAATTTTTTAAATTAAATAACTATTTGCCATTCATATTTATGAAATGAACATTTGTACTAGTGAATAATTAATTTAATTATCATATTTGATAAAAGTTATGAAGGAACACAGCAATTTTGAAGATTCATTCGCAGCACACAGGAATTCTACTGGGGTGAGTTATATGGATGATCAAAATGACCCTGTAAAAATGGTTCTTGGACATAAGGATGTCCGCAAATGCGCCTTTGATTGGAAAAAATTTCAATCTGGCGCAGTTCCGGGTAGAATTGTTGTCCCCTCGGAAGTAAATATTCGTGATATTCGTCAAATTCCTTTTGAGGTTGACCCTCCCGAACACACAGCATATCGTTCGCTACTTGAGTCATGGTTTAAAAGACCATTAGCAGCAGATTACGAACAGCGACTTGAGGTACTAGTCGAAACAATGTTATCAAACATGTCTACAAAAACATCTTTTGATGTTATTTCTGATTTTTCGCTACCACTTCAATCTAAAGCCTTGACCTTTCTTTTGAACACCCCTATTGAAGAAGCAAATACATGGATTTCGTGGGGGACACATGTTTTTCGCAGCGATGAAACTTCTTTAGATAGCAGTAAAGCAACCGTACTGTTTGATTATTTAGACCAAAAAATAGACCAAGCCGAACTAAACCCTAAAGACGATTTGTATGCAGTACTGCTGAATGCAGAATTTGAAGGGAGAAAATTGACTAAAGAAGAAGTTAAAGGAATTATGATTTTGACTTTTGCTGGGGGTCGCGATACCATTATCAATACGGTTACCAACACCTTTGCATATTTTGCTGAAAATCCTAAAAAACTACATTTACTAGCTGAAAATCCAACAAATATTCCACTTGCGGTTGAAGAATTGATTCGATATTTTTCACCATTAACACAAATGGGTCGTGTGGTAACAGAAGACACTGAAGTTTGTAGCCATGCTGTAAAAAAGGACACTCGTATTTCATTGTGTTGGGCCTCGGCCAACAGAGACGAAAAAGTCTTTGAAAATCCTAATACGGTTCAATTAGACAGAAAAAACAACCCCCATGTAGCTTTTGGATTTAGCCATCATAAATGTTTGGGTGCCACGCATACGCGCCAATTAATGAAGATTTTATTAAAAAATATGGCAGCAAAAAAAATTAAAATAAATATTTTGAACGCAAAAGAAAAAATGGAAGCATTGGGTGATACGCAACGCAAAGTTGGGTTTGAATCCTTGGTAGTTTCAATTAGTAAATAACATATGAGTGAAATAATTTTTATAACAAAAGATGGTACCGAAACTAAAGTTTTTGCCCAAGGCGGCACTTTAATGGAGGCCGCAAAAAACAATAATATTAGTGGAATTGATGGTGATTGTGGCGGGGTATGCTCCTGTGCAACTTGTCATGTATATATAGACGAATTGCATGCCAATGATGTGAATCCAGCATCTGATATGGAAAAAGATATGCTCGAGTTTGATGAGCTGACAACTCCTGAAAGCCGTTTGTCTTGTCAAATTCCCGTTTCAGAAAAAATGAATGGAATACGGGTTAGAGTAGCCAGAAGTTAAAGTATTATGATGGCTAAAACTTGTGTGATTATAGGCGCAAGTCATGCGGGGGTAAATTGTGCTTTTGCATTGCGGAGTCATGGCTGGTTGGGAAAAATTATTGTATTAGAAGCCACACCATATATACCATACGCAAAACCTCCTTTGTCCAAAACATATCTGACGGATCAATCTGATACGCCAACAATAAAAGAAGAGCAAGCCTATGCTCAACAAGATATAGATTTGCGTCTGAGTAGTTTTGTTCATGGAATAGATAGTGTTCATCGTGAAGTTCTCATGCAAGATGGAACTGAAATTCCCTTTGATTTTCTTGTCTTTGCAACAGGGGCAAATGCCGTAATACCTCCAATAGATGGTATTCATGCACCTAATGTTTTTTCCCTTAGGACGTTAGCTGACGCCGATAAAATTAAAAGCGCAGTTTTAACAAAAGATAACAATAACATCCTAATCATCGGAGCTGGATATGTAGGGTTAGAAATTGCCGCATCGCTTCGAAAGCTTAAAAAATCTGTAATTGTTTTAGAAAAGGAGAAACAGATTTTGTCTCGTGTTACATCTGAAGTTACATCGGAATATTTTTATAATTTACATACAACTAATGGCGTCAAAATTTTCTGTAACAAAACTGTAACAAGCATTTTAAAAGACGAAAAAGGCTCAGCTGTCTTCTGTGCAGACGGGACAAAATTTCGTGCCGATATTATTATTGTTGGTGTTGGTGCCACTCCACAAACGCACTTGGCAGAACAAGCAGGTTTAGATGTTGATGGTGGCATTTTAGTTGATCAAAATTGTAGAACATCAAATCCAATAATTTTTGGTATTGGCGATTGTACTCGTTTTAAACACCCTTTATACAATAAAAAAATACGAATAGAATCTATTCAGAATGCAGTAGATCAAGCAAAAGTTGCCGCTAGTAACATTTCAGGCAAACCCATGGTATATGATTCACTTCCATGGTTTTGGTCAGATCAGTATGATGTAAAATTGCAGATGGCAGGGATCCCTACTGACTACACAAAAATTGTTACCCGAAAAGAATCTGGTAACGTTTTTTCTGTTTGGTATTTGAAAAATGACTTTCTTGTAGCTGTAGATGCTATGAATAACCCAAGGGCATATATGTTAGGAATGAAACTTATAAAGTCAAAAAGTCTCATTGAACCAGAAAAAATAGGCGATACCCAAATTCCCTTAAGCGCAACATCTTTTTTAAAATAATACAGAAATGGAATATACTTCACGTAGTGCTATTGGAATGGGTAATGGAAGATTTTCCATAGAAACCACCATGTTGAGCAAGCCAAAGGCAGACGAAGTCATGGTTCGCATAAAAGCGGCTGGTCTTTGTCACACCGATTATGATTCCTTGTATTGGAAAAAAAATGTTGTTTTAGGACATGAGGGTGCAGGGATTATTGAAGCTGTTGGGAGCGAGGTTAACGAACTTAAAGTGGGCGATGAGGTAATTCTAAATTGGGCAACACCATGTTACAGTTGCTTTCAATGCAATCAGGGGAATCAACATATATGCGAGGTAAATTCCCCAGTCACAGCGGGTGGGAATGGCTACACGCCAGGACATGCTCATCTTGAAGGCACACGTTGGAACACAGCTCCAATTGAGCGTTCATTTAACTTGGGTACGTTGTCTGAGTTGGCTTTGGTAAAGCAACAAGCTTGCGTAAAAGTAACGAAAGGGTCTATTAATATGCCCGCTGCCAGCATTATCGGTTGTGGTGTAATGACAGGGTACGGATCAGTGGTACACGCCGCAAACTTTAAACCCAATAATACCGCTGTGGTTTTAGGAACTGGAGGGGTAGGGCTAAATGTCATTCAGGGGTTAAAAATCCGTAATGCTGCTAAAATTATAGCAGTTGATATAAATGAAGAGCGCTTAAAAATGGCAAAAGAATTTGGTGCTACCCATTGTATTCAATCCCAAAAAGCCGATAAAGGATTATTGGAAGCCGCAACAAAAGTAAAAGCAATTACCCAAGGCAGAGGAGCTGATTATGCATTTGAGTGTACCGCCATTCCAGAACTTGGCGCAGCTCCGTTAGCAATGATTCGAAATGCAGGAACAGCTGTTCAGGTGAGTGGTATTGAACAAGAAATACAAATTGATATGCGACTTTTTGAATGGGATAAAATTTATATCAATCCGCTTTACGGAAAATGTCAGCCTCAAAAAGATTTTCCAGAAATTGTACAGCTATACCAACAAAATAAAATTTTATTAGATGAGCTTGTAACTAAAACCTATTGTCTTGATGATTTAAACCTTGCGTTCTCAGATATGTTAGCAGGCAAAAATGCCAAAGGAGTCATTGTTTTTTAACTTATGAAATATAAAAAATTTAAAACGATAGAGTGTTCAAATGCCGAATATGAGGCAGATGGCTTACGGTTTATAACGGTAAAATCCTCTAATCTAAAAGGCAGG
The DNA here is from genome assembly GCA_965661025.1 of Flavobacteriaceae bacterium. Classification (GTDB taxonomy): domain Bacteria; phylum Bacteroidota; class Bacteroidia; order Flavobacteriales; family Flavobacteriaceae; genus UBA7446. The sequence goes on from CBFICG010000047.1 coordinate 5,780, forward strand.
GGCGATATATGTGTTTATGTCCCCGAAGTAACGACTCAAGTAAAAGATTTGCCTATATACGTATTGCTTCATGGCGTTTATGGCAGTGCTTGGATTTGGGCTTTTAAGGGAGGCGCACATAAAACTGCGGCTAAAATGATTGCTTCAAAAGAAATATCTCCTTGTATTATTGCCATGCCTTCTGACGGCTTATGGGGCGACGGTTCTGCATACAAACAACATTCTCAAAAGTTTTTTGACCAATGGATTGTTGATGATGTTATTAGCGCAGTTAAGCAGACGATTCCACAGGCTGGTGAAAAATCAACAGTTTGTTTGGGAGGCTTATCTATGGGTGGTTATGGAGCCCTGAGATTAGGCGCTTTATATTCAGATATGTTTAGTGCTATTTCTGCGCATAGCTCAATTACAAAGCTCGAACAAATGAAAAATTTTGTAGAAGAAGATATTACACTTTTAGAATCTACGACGAACCGCCCAGACGATCTTATACAGGTGTTTAAAGCATGCGCTAAAAAGCTACCTCCCCTACGATTTGATTGTGGAAAAGAAGATGAATTGTTTTCGGCAAATCAAACTCTTAGTCAAGCGTTATCAGACATGAACATTCCTCATTTGTTTGAGGCGCTTAATGGAGCTCATGAATGGGGTTATTGGCAAACGAACATAAAAAAAACACTCTTGTTTTTTGATAAGTACCAAAAAAATAAATTAAAAAAATGAAGGATCTTTTTTCTAAATCATTCACGTTGTGGTCTTCACTTTTATTTGCTTTCTGCATTCATGTCGCTTTACGGGCACAAGCAAAACCAAATATTCTTTTAATTATTGTTGATGATGCAGGATATCATGATTTTGGATTTCAAGGCAGTAAAACATTTAAAACCCCGCATATCGATGCCTTAGCAAAATCGGGTGTGATTTTTAGTCAAGCCTATGTAACTGCCGCAGTGTGTGGCCCTTCCAGAGCTGGATTGATTACAGGGCGATACCAACAACGTTTTGGATTTGAAGAAAATAATGTTCCAGGAATCATGAGTAATTCTGGACTTACTGGCGATGATATGGGGTTGCCGGTGCAGTTAAATACAATGGCTGATTATATGAAAAAATTGGGCTATACCAACGGATACATTGGTAAGTGGCATTTGGGAAATGCTGATAGATATCATCCGTTAAAAAGGGGCTTTGATCATTTTGTCGGTTTCCGAGGAGGTGCGCGTAGTTTTTATCCGTTTGGCGCAAACAATCCAATAAAAAAAGCTGCCAATAGAATCGAGTTTGGCTTTGGAAATTATAAAGAACCCACCCGCTACCTAACACATTTTTTTGCAGATGAAGCCCTAGGATTTATCCAAAAAAACAAGAACACTCCTTTTTTTCTTACGGTCTCTTTTAATGCCGTTCATACCCCACTAGAAATTGAAAAAAATAACGCTGAGAAATTTCCCATGCTTAAAGGAAAAAGAAGAAAATTAGCCAATATGACTGCTTCTTTAGACGCCGCATGTGGAAAAATAATAGCATTCTTGGAGCATCAACAAATCCGCGACAACACACTTGTTTTTTTTATCAATGACAATGGCGGACCAACAGATTCAAATAGTGCTTCAAACTACCCTTTGAGCGGAACGAAAGCGAATCACTTAGAGGGTGGTATAAGGATTCCGTTTGTTGTAAGTTGGCCCGATGTAATTGATTCAAACGGCAGATATGATTTTCCAGTGAGTACGTTAGATATTTTACCGACTATGTTTTCGGTTAGTGGTGGTGATTTGGAGTCTATTCAACCCTTAGATGGGGTAAATTTATTACCCTATATTTTGGGTAAGAATAATAGCACACCACATCATTATTTATATTGGAAAAAAGAGAGTCGTGCCGCTATCAGACATAAAAACTGGAAATTGTTACGCTTCCCCGACAGGCCTGCACAGCTTTACGATATTCATAATGACATTTCCGAGCAACGCGATTTAGCTAGTCAGCACCCTGAAATTGTGAAATCTTTATTTAAAAAATTATTTGAATGGGAAGCTGAGCTTGAACGTCCTTTATGGCAACTTAACAGGGAATGGGAAGTACGTGCTATGAAGCGAATGGATGCATATCACTAAGACCCTAGAGCTGCGATGGCTTCATGTCATTTAATTTTCATATTTTAAACTAATTAAACAAGCTACCAATGAAATTTCAATTTCTAACGCTCTTATTTGTATTTGTATCTAGTCAACTTTGTTCGCAAAACACTGTTCCCCCACAAACGGAAGTTCCTAATCGTTTGGAATGGTGGACAGAAGCCCGTTTTGGTATGTTTATTCATTGGGGCTTATACGCTTTGCCAGCACGACACGAATGGGTAATGAGCAAAGAACAAATCTCCAAAAAAGATTATGAAAACTATGCCCAATATTTTGATCCAGATTTATTTGATCCTGTTGAGTGGGCGGCATTGGCTAAAAAAGCAGGGATGAAATATGTGGTTTTTACGGCCAAACACCACGATGGCTTTTGCATGTATGATAGTGCATACACGACATATAAAGTTACAAATACCCCTGCACGTAGAGATGTGTTTCGAGAACTTGTAGATGCCTTTAGGGCTGAAGGAATCCGCATTGGGGTTTATTATTCCCTTATAGATTGGCATCATCCAGATTTTACGGTTAAAGATCCCATACACCCCGAAAGAAATCATAAGTCTGAATTAAAGAAAGACAAGTACAGAAGTAACGATAAATTTCAGCGCTATTTAAAGAATCAGCTTACAGAGCTACTCACAAATTATGGTAAGATAGATGTACTTTTTGCAGACTTTTCTTACCCACAAAGAAAAAATGGAAAGGGGAAAGACTACTGGAACTCTGAAGATTTGTATGCTCAAATTAGAAATCTTCAACCCCAAATTATTATAAACGATCGTATGGATTTGATGGAAGAAGGTGGTTGGGATTATAGAACTCCTGAACAATTTATGCCAAATAATTGGGTTACATATCAAGGAGCTAAAGTACCTTGGGAGACTTGCCAAACGTTTTCTGGTTCTTGGGGGTATTTTAGAGACGAGTATACGTGGAAAAGCGCGAAACAAACCTTGGTAATGCTTATTGAAACGGTTAGTAAAGGCGGAAATTTAATTTTAAATGTAGGGCCAACAGCCAGAGGGGTAATTCAAGAAAAAGCAGTTGATCGATTGAACGCCACTCACGATTGGATGAAATACAACAGCAGGGCTATATATGGCTGTACTGCAGCTCCCGAAAACATTCAAGCGCCTAGAAATTCATTATTAACATATAATCCCAAAACAAATAGATTGTACGTACATGTGTTAGATTGGCCCTTTAAAACCATTTATTTGCCTGGTTTGGCAGATAAGGTTGCCTATGCACAGCTACTTCACGACGCATCTGAACTTAAACTTAAAACAACAAAAGGGGCTTGGTTAGATGATGTAAAAAAAGGAGACACGGGTTTAAAAATTGAAATCCCAGTTAGGAAGCCGGATGTAGAAGTACCTGTTATTGAACTTTTCTTAAAATAAGTTCCCAGTAAATAGAACGAATAGTTACATGCACACAAACGATAAGTCTAAAAGCAAAAGCGAAAATGCTGCCAATGGCAGATACGATAAAATGACGTATAACCGTTGTGGTAAAAGCGGTGTATTACTTCCAGCACTTTCACTTGGATTATGGCATAATTTTGGGGCTACGGATGATTTTGACAATGTTCAGGACATTTTAAAAACAGCTTTTGATCTAGGTATTGTTCATTTTGATTTGGCAAATAATTATGGCCCTCCATATGGAAGTGCTGAACAAAATTTTGGCAAAATTTTTAAGAGCAATTTTTCTTCTTACAGAGATGAGTTGTTTATATCTACAAAGGCCGGCTATGATATGTGGCCCGGACCTTATGGAAATTGGGGATCAAGGAAATATTTGATGGCTAGCTTAGAGCAAAGTCTAAAAAGAATGAATTTAGACTATGTAGATGTGTTTTATCATCACCGTCCTGATCCTGAAACTCCTTTAGAAGAAACAATGCTTGCACTAGCGGATATTGTTAGACAAGGCAAAGCACTCTATGTAGGAATTTCAAACTATAATGCAAAAGAAAGTGTAGTTGCTTTTAAACTACTTAAAGAACTAAAGGTTCCTGTTAAATTGCATCAGGCAAGATATTCTATGTTTGACAGATGGGTTGAAGAAGAATTACTCGATGTATTGGACTTACATGCCATTGGTTGTATTGCATTTTCACCTCTTGCACAAGGACAACTTACCGATAAATATATTAACGGTATTCCAGCAAATTCAAGAGCTGTAAAATCACGTACTTATCTTGAAGTGAGTCAAGTGCAACAAAACATAGATAAAATAAATTCTCTAAATAGAATTGCTGTAAATAGAGATCAAAAGCTTTCACAAATGGCAATTGCTTGGTTGCTGCGAAAACCTCAAATATCTTCTGTACTTGTGGGTGCTAGTTCTTCAAATCAATTAAAAGAAAACGTACAATCGTTAGATAATAATACGTTTTCTAAAGATGAATTAAATGAAATAGATGCTATTCTGAAGTCGAGCTAATAGTATTTAAACATTTAATTTTTCACGTAGAAATTTCAACCAAACACACATGCTATGAATTGTGAAACATTTCTTTTTATTTCCGCTTTTAGTTTTGTTGGCTGTTTATATGCCCAAAACAAAACAACGTCACTCTTTGATGAAACATTAAGCAATTTTGAAATTTGGATTGGTGTTCCTCATAACAGTGTGAAAGGTTTGCCCGAAGGCACTTTTCAATCTAATAATGTACATAACGGGATACCATTAGGATTAAATAACGATATAAAAAAGGTGTTCGCTGTTGAAAAAGAAAATGAACAAATCATTTTAAAAGTTTCAGGTGAAATTTATGCTGGATTAACCACAAAAGACACATTTAAAAACTATCATTTGAGTGTGATGTTTAAATGGGGAGATAAAAAATGGGAGCCTAGACTAAATGCAAAAAGGGATAGTGGAATTTTATACCATTGTTATGGGAAGCATGGACGGTTTTGGAAAACTTGGAAAACATCTTTAGAATATCAAGTTCAAGAAAATGATTTAGGTGATTTTATTCCATTAGGAGGAAATTCTGTATCTCCAAAAGTTGATGGGCCTAAAACTGAAATTAGAGGGCAACGAGACGGTAAAAGAAATATGTATAATCCAGAATCTGATACGTATTTAGAAAAAATTGGTTATACCAGTGCGTACAAAGAAGTGGATGCTCCACATGG
>CBFICG010000048.1:0-10931 GCA_965661025.1 Flavobacteriaceae bacterium
CAAAGTTCTTGGACTTTATTTTCTCCAAAGTCCCGATGTCCAGCATGATATGCTTCTTCAAGTGCAGCGACGGGTTTCGTTTTTGAGACCGCTACAAGTGTTACTTTTTCGGGTAATTCTTCTGTTAAGCGTTGGATTTGCGTTGCAATCATACCGATGATTTTTCAACGAGCGCTGTAATCTGAAGGGCAATATCTAAAGCATTTTTACCTTGAACCAATGGAACAATAACTTCTGTTTGCCCAGAAATAGCATCAGCAAAACACTCGAGTTCCATTAATATGGCGTTTACTTCAGGAATTTTAGGGTTGTCAAAGAAAATCCGCTTCTTTTTTCCCTGCGCATTTTCAAGTACCATATCAAAATCCCCAACGTCTTTTGGTGCGTCATGCATTTTTACGACCTCAACTTTTTTATCCAAATAATCTACAGCGATATAAGCATCCTTTTGAAAAAAGCGCGCTTTGCGCATATTTTTTAATGATATCCTACTGGCGGTCAAATTGGCAACACAACCATTTTCAAACTCAATTCTGGCGTTGGCAATGTCTGGAGTTTCGCTAATGATTGAAACCCCACTTGCCGAGATGTTAGCAACAGGCGCATTAACCACACTAAGTACAGTATCAATGTCATGGATCATAAGGTCCAAAACAACAGGAACATCCGTTCCACGCGGATTAAATTCTGCTAATCGATGTGTTTCAATAAACATACTTTCGTTGATGTCCGCTTTTACCGCTAAAAAGGCAGGATTAAACCGCTCTACATGTCCCACCTGACCCAAAACATTAAACTTTTTGGCAAGTTCAATGAGTTCTTCAGCTTGAGAAACCGTTTGCGTAATAGGTTTTTCAATAAATACATGTTTGCCTTTTTCAATAGCTTGTTTGGCAAGTTTGTGATGGAGTAGCGTAGGCGTAACGATATCAACTACTTCAGCAGCATTTATTAAATCTGCTGCTGAGCCAAATGCTTTAAACCCATACTCACTTTCAATATTGTCTCTTACGGATTGGTTTTCATCAAAAAATCCAATCAAATCATATTTTTCAGATTGTTGTAAGAGGCGCAAATGGATTTTCCCCAAATGTCCGGCCCCTAATACACCAATTTTCAACTTCTTTCCCATAGTACAAATGTAACAAGATTAAGTGGTGGGCAGACCGTTGATTTTGTATTTTTGGGCAGATGAAGCAGGACACAACGAAGCATCAGGGAAAACGACGCCAATTGGTTGCAGTGTTAAAACAAAAAGGGATTACGCAAACGGCTGTTATCAACGCTATTGCAGATATTCCACGACACTTGTTTTTGGATAGTAGTTTTGTGGATCATGCCTACCAAGATAAAGCATTTCCCATTGGTGCAGATCAAACCATTTCACAACCCTATACCGTGGCATTCCAAAGTGAGCAATTACACCTAAAACCTGGCATGAAAGTGTTGGAAATTGGCACGGGTTCTGGGTATCAAACTGCGGTGTTATGTTATATGGGTGCAGAGGTCTATTCCATTGAACGTCAGCATGAGTTGTTTCGAACGAGTTTAAAGCGGTTACCCAGTCTTGGATACAAGCCTAAAAAACTCATTTTTGGCGATGGATATAAGGGCTTCCCTGAAAAAGCGCCGTATGATAGGATTATTGTAACGGCAGGCGCACCAGTAGTCCCAGAGGCCTTACTAGCACAGTTGGCTATTGGTGGAAGAATGGTAATTCCTGTTGGCGAAGCCAATCAGAAAATGACCATTATTACAAGAACTTCCGAAAGCGATTTTCAAAAATTAGAACGTGGTGATTTTCGTTTTGTGCCACTTTTGCAAGACAAGAATTAGCGTTTAAAATTCTTTTTCACACGGTCAAGTTGCCGTTTGTTATCGCGGTCCTTTAAGGTCTCACGCTTGTCATGAATCTTTTTCCCCTTTGCAAGTGAAATACGTACTTTTGCTAATCCTTTATCTGTTAAAAACACTTTTAGCGGCACTATGGTAAGTCCCACATTTTGTACTTGTTTGAGTAGTTTTCGCAATTCTTTTTTTTGTAAAAGAAGTTTTCTATCCCCTTTGGTGCGATGGTTTATATAGCCCCCGTGGCTGTATTCTTCAATGTGCATATTGATAATGAAAAGTTCATCTTGCTCACTGAAGGCACAAAAACTTTCAGCAATAGAAGCCTTACCAGCACGAATGGATTTTATCTCCGTGCCTGTTAACACAATCCCAGCGGTGTACTGATCCATAAGTTCGTACTCAAAACGCGCTCTTTTGTTTTGTATGTTAATAGGCTTTTGCATACTGCAAAAGTATAACCTTCTGATGTATGTTCATTTGTTTTTAATAAAACCGTTATTTTTAATGTTTTCTATTGTGTTGTTTGGCTATTTTTGCTCTTTAAATACAGCTATGAATATCCAACGCGATTCACAAATTTTTGAGTTAATTGAAGCAGAAAAAGAACGTCAAATAAACGGTGTTGAGCTAATTGCTTCAGAAAATTTTACCAGTCCGCAAGTCATGGAAGCTACGGGCTCCATTCTTACAAACAAATACGCCGAAGGCTATCCTGGAAAGCGATATTACGGTGGTTGTGAGGTGGTTGATGAAATTGAAACAATTGCAATCGATAGGGCAAAAGCACTATTTGGTGCCGCTTATGCCAATGTGCAACCACACTCCGGATCGCAAGCTAATACGGCGGTATATCACGCATTTATAAAGCCCGGAGATAAAATCATGGGGTTTGATTTATCTCATGGAGGCCATCTTACTCATGGCTCCCCTGTAAATTTTTCTGGACAATTGTATGAAGCTGTGTTTTATGGAGTGAACAAAGAAACGGGACGTTTAGATTATGACATCATTGAAGAAATTGCTGCTCGTGAAAAGCCCAAAATGATTATTGCTGGGGCATCTGCATATTCAAGAGATATTGATTTCAAACGCTTTCGAGAAATTGCAGATAGCGTAGGTGCGTTTTTGTTGGCAGATATTTCGCACCCTTCAGGGCTCATTGCTAAGGGTATTTTGAACGATCCAATGCCGCACTGTCATGTTGTAACGACTACCACGCACAAGACTTTACGCGGACCACGTGGCGGATTGATGATGATGGGGCAAGATTACGAAAACCCATTTGGATTAAAATTCAAAAACGGTAATTTACGTATGATGTCATCCCTTTTGGATATGGCTGTTTTTCCTGGAAATCAGGGTGGACCACTTGAGCATGTTGTGGGTGCAAAGGCTATTGCATTTGGTGAAGCACTTACCGATGACTTTTTGCACTATATTTTACGTGTTAGAGAAAACGCACAAGCTATGGCAAAAGCTTTTGTTGATAGGGGATATAACCTCATTTCAGGGGGTACAGACAACCACATGATGCTCGTTGATTTGCGCAATAAAAATATTTCAGGAAAACAAGCTGAGCAAGCTTTAGTAAAAGCTGATATCACCGCAAATAAAAATATGGTACCTTTTGATGATAAGTCGCCCTTTGTGACTTCTGGAATACGTTTTGGAACTGCGGCTATAACCACGCGAGGATTGGTTGCCTCTGACATGGAACCTATCGTTTCCCTTATTGATGAAGTTATTCAAAATCCAGAGGATGAAACGGTACTTGAAGGTGTTGCACAACAAGTGCATGCTACCATGGCACATCGTCCACTTTTTAATGCTTAGTTTTCAATAATAACGTGTTGGTATGCTCCCAAATCGGGTGGCGAGTTACGCTGAACACCTAATAAATCTGTTGGGATTTGTAATCCGATAGCTACTTCCCCTTTTTGGATAAAGTCACTTTTCTGAGAAATGCGCATATCATTTTTTTCGGCGTTTACAAACGATGGTTCGCCATTTCGGATAATTTGGTTGTAGAAGGTGGTATCATCCCAATCAAAAAACGGATTTTCCGTTACAGATTGAGTTGAACTTTCAAACTGTATCGCCGTATGGTCCAGCTTAAAGTTGAATGCACCTGTGCCTTGTTGCTCAGCAAAAAACTCTACAAATTGATTGCCGTCAATGATACAATTATTGAAAGTAGCTTTTTCTAGTGGTTTGATGAAGTTTGTTTCGCTATCAATGTAGGCGTAGTCGTTAAGCAACACTGCTGCATTATTGCGAAAGCTTTTATTCCAATAATTCGCAAAAGTGCAGTGCGAAAACTGATATTTCCCTCCGATATTTCCAAAAAAAGATGCTTGTCCAGCACTGCCAAATACACTATTTTCCGCATAGATATGTGCTGTTTTTCCCCATAAATTCACAGAAGCGCTATTGTAAATTTGAGTGTTTTTTAATGTGAGCGTAGGAGTTGCTTTTTCGTCGTTATAATCCATTAAAATCCCCACAGTTGCATTTTTAATAGTTGCATGATTGAATTGATGCTGCGTACTTCCCGTGGTTAACCAAATGGCACCCCATTGCCCGGGAATGTCATCGTATAAAGGTTCTAATCTATCTCCCTCAAAAATGACTTCACCCGCTAAGGTTTCGGGATCAATGCTTTCCGTTCCATGAACAAGCATTGTTGCATTTTGCGCAACAATTATTCCGGAGTTTTTATGAAAATGGATTCGTGCACCTGCTTCAAAAACAACTGTTTTCCCAGACGGAACGGCCATATATCCATAAACTACGTAGGGCTTTTTGTTGTTAAAGACAAGTAAGCTGTCTGCCAAATAAAACCCTTCAATACCTACCGTATTTCCCTTGTCGTCAATTCCAATAGGGATGCTTTCTTTGATACCGTTTTCTTTTTTGGGGTATAAAAAAACAGCGTCTTGTACTAACGTCATAAGTGGTATAGCACCAATATCGGCAAAACGCAACTTATCTTCATACAAAAACTGGGTCTTGTTTTGTGTCAATTTGTTAATATCGGCAGTTGTTTCGATATACACGTATAAACTATCATTTGGTAGCAGTTCCACATTTTGAAATGACGTGCCACTCAATCCATCAACATTCAATCTAAAATTTGAACTTTCTCCACTATCCAAATAGATATCGGGAATAGAAACCGCATCGTTAGAAGTGTTATACACCTTTAATGTATATGTTGCCGAACTAATTCCAGTGAAAATAGTATCCAAATAAACAGTATCTCTGCTAAATCGCAACTCCGAAGACTGTATAGGGCGAAACGTAAAATCAGTACGGCAACTGCTGTACAAACTTGCGAGTGCAATGACAGCAAGCACCATTAATGATTGAAAAAAAGTGTTGTGAACTTTATTTTTCAATGATTTCAACTTCAAACAATTTATCCCAGTACTTTCCCGTTACAAAAAAGGTATTGCGCTTTGGGTGATATGCAATACCATTAAACACGTCCAAACGGCCGTGTTGCTGTACTCTTTTTTTCAATCCAGAAAAATCTACTACACCTTGCACAATTCCCGTGTTTGGATCAATAATCACGACCACATCTTTGTTAAACTGATAGGTATTTCCGTAAATCAGTCCGTTGGCATATTCTAGTTCATTCACTTTTGACAAAAAGGTATTATGCGTAACAATGTCTTTGCTGTCAATTTCTTTAAAAGTGGTAGCATCTAGTCGCCATAGTTTTTGACTACCGTCGGTTTTGTAAAGCCATTTTCCGTCAGTACAAAGTCCCCATCCCTCTGGACTTTGGGTGTAATTAAATGATTTTTCTAAACTAAAATCTGATGCATTGTAAACAAATCCAAGTTGCTTTTTCCATGTTAGTTGTATGATTTTACCATTTAGATGTGTCAAGCCTTCACCAAAATACGCTTTATCTAAGGGGAGTTTTTGAATAATTTTTCCTGATTTATAATCTACTTTTCGAATAGATGAAGCACCATATTGTCCCGTGCTTTCGTACAGGGTGTCGCCTACAAACTCAAGCCCTTGAGTGTAGGCATTGATGTCATGCGGATAGGTTTTTACTAATTTGTACGTAAATACTTTTGGTTTACTTGACGCAAAAACACGAATTTTTTTTGTGATCTCCTTTGTTCCGTCTACTGTCTCTATAATTGCCTTAAGGAGTTGTTCGCCTGTTGTTTGGGGCACAATAAAGGGGTGTTCTAATTTGGTATTGTTCCAATAAAACTGATGCGTTTTGGTTTTTGATAGTGTATTTAATGACAGGTGAATTGTATCTGCTGGGCGGATATTTTTTGAAGTTGTTTTTGCTACAATTTTATACGAAATAGTTTGCTTTGGTGAGCAACTTCCAACTGCCACTATAATTGCAAAAAACACAAGTCCTAAAAACCTATTCATAAGGCATTAAATGAATGTTGAAAAATACTCATAATGTTCAGAAAAAAAAACGAACAAAGCATATATATTTGCGTTGGGCAAGTCCTATACAACCAGCTCCTACTGAATCCCCCCAGGGCGGAAACGTAGCAAGGGTAAGTGGTCGTAGCGGTGTGCTGTAGGTAACTTGCCCTTTTTTTATGAAAAAAGCATACATTGTTCTCATTACAGGTGCCTCTTCTGGAATTGGCTTAGCAACCGGACAATACCTTTCTGCTCGTGGTTATCGCGTAATTGGAACAAGCCGCACACCAAATAACTACCCAAATCATCCCTTTCCGCTTCTACCATTGGACGTTACCGATAGCGTTTCTATTAAATCTGCTATCAATCAAGTTATTTCAGATTACAGCAGCATAGACGTGCTTGTAAATAACGCCGGCATGGGTATGGCAGGGCCATTAGAAGAACTCGAAATGAAGTCTTTCGATAGGGTTTTTGACACAAATCTTAAAGGTCCAATTTTAGTAATGCAACAGGTGCTTAAACAGATGCATAAACAACAAGCTGGAAAAATTATTAATATAGCTTCCTTGGCAGGCGACAACGGCTTGCCATTTAGAAGTGCCTATTCTGCATCAAAAGCTGCACTGATACGCTTAACCGAAAGTCTTCGCTTAGAACTTCGGCATACTCCAATTCAATGCGCTACACTCTCCCCGGGCTCTATACAGACTCCCATTGCATCGAATCGTTTATATGCCCCAATTCGTGACGACTCAATTTATTGTAATCAATACAAAAATGCACTTTCCGATATGGATGCGCATGTTGAAAAAGGGATTCTGCCCATAGCTGTGGCAAAAAAGATTGAAAAAATTATGGTAAAGAAAAGATTGAAACCACATTACAGTGTTGGGCCAACTTTAGAAGTTCTCTCCTCTATAATTAAGTTTTTATTGCCACAACGCACTTACGAAAATTTACTAGCCTCATTTTATAATTTAAAATAAATCATATGAAGTTTTTTATTGATACAGCAAACTTAGATCAGATTAAAGAAGCCCAAGCACTTGGTATTTTAGACGGAGTAACCACCAACCCCTCTTTGATGGCTAAAGAGGGAATTACAGGAAAAGACAATATTATTGCACATTACAAAGCCATTTGTGACATTGTTGAAGGTGACGTTTCAGCTGAAGTTATTGCTACCGATTTTGAAGGCATTGTGAAAGAAGGGGAAGCCCTTGCGGCATTACATCCTCAAATTGTGGTGAAGGTACCAATGATTTTAGAGGGCATAAAAGCGATTAAATATTTTGCTGATAAGGGTATAAAAACCAACTGTACACTTATTTTTTCTACGGGTCAGGCGTTGTTGGCTGCAAAAGCTGGCGCTACCTATGTGTCCCCATTTATCGGACGGTTAGACGATATTTCAACAGATGGATTGCAGCTTATTGAAGACATTAGAAATGTGTTTGATAATTATGAGTTTGACACACAAATTTTGGCAGCTTCTGTACGCCACACCATGCATGTTATTGATTGTGCGCATATCGGCGCAGACGTAATGACGGGGCCTTTGAGTGCCATTGTTGGTTTGGCAAAGCATCCGCTTACAGACAGTGGTTTGGCAAAATTCCTTGCAGATTATAACAAAGGAAACTAATACAAATAAAATCCATTGAAAAAAGCCCACAGATTGTCTGTGGGCTTTTCTATTTTTGCAAAAAAGAACTCATATGCTATCCGTATCTAATCTTTCCGTTCAATTTGGCAAACGCGTGTTGTTTGACGAAGTAAATGTTTCCTTTAATCAAGGCAATTGTTATGGTATCATTGGAGCAAATGGCGCGGGGAAATCTACTTTTTTGAAAGTATTGACGGGAAAAATGGAGCCCAATTCAGGCAATGTGCACTTAGAATCAGGAAGGCGCATGTCTGTGTTGGAGCAAAATCACTTTGCTTGCGATGCGTTTCCCGTTCTAGAAACAGTAATCCGTGGGAATAAGCCACTTTTTGCCATTAAAAAAGAAATGGATGATTTGTATGCAAAGCCTGATTTTTCAGATGCCGATAGTAATCGTGTAGGGGAGTTGCAAATCAAATTTGAAGAAATGAATGGATGGAATGCAGAAAGTGATGCTGCTACATTGCTATCCAATCTTGATATTAATGAGGAACATCATTACACATTAATGAAAGACCTCGATGGTAAGCAAAAAGTACGCGTCTTATTGGCACAGGCATTGTTTGGTAACCCCGACGTACTGATAATGGATGAGCCTACCAACGATTTGGACTATGAAACTATTCAATGGCTTGAAAACTTCTTGGCAAATTACGACAACACCGTTATTGTAGTATCCCACGATCGCCACTTTTTGGATGCAGTTTGTACGCACATTTCAGATGTCGATTTTGGTAAAATAAATCATTATTCTGGTAACTATACCTTTTGGTACGAATCCAGTCAGTTGGCAGCAAAGCAACGTGCACAGCAAAACAAAAAAGCCGAGGAAAAGAAAAAAGAATTAGAGGAGTTTATTGCTCGATTTAGTGCTAACGTGGCAAAGTCAAAGCAAGCAACTTCTCGAAAAAAGATGATTGACAAGCTAAATATTGCGGATATTCGTCCTTCATCAAGACGATATCCTGCTATTATTTTTGAGCGCGAGCGCGAGGCAGGAGATCAAATTTTAAACATTAATGGGCTTGCCGCAGACATTGATGGGGTAACACTTTTTACGAATATTGATTTAAACCTCGCTAAAGGCGATAAGGTTGTGGTATATAGCAAAGATGCACGGGCAGCTACTACTTTTTATCAAATTTTAAACGGTAAGCACCAAGCAAGTGCTGGTTCTTTTCAGTGGGGTGTTACCACAAATCAAAGCTATTTACCCCTAGATAACGCAGCGTATTTTGGTAAAGATGAGTCGTTGGTAGACTGGTTGCGTCAATATGCTAAAACGGATGAGGAGCGCGAAGAGGTGTTTTTACGTGGATTCTTAGGGAAGATGCTTTTTAGCGGAGATGAAGCCTTAAAACCGGCTAATGTCTTGTCGGGTGGTGAAAAAGTACGATGTATGCTTTCACGTATGATGATGGAGCGCGCCAATGTGGTGATGTTGGATGAGCCAACAAACCACCTCGATTTGGAATCTATTACAGCGTTTAATAATTCTCTAATCAAATTTAAGGGAACGGTATTGCTTACCACTCATGATCATGCTTTTGCGCAAACGGTAGGGAATAGGGTAGTAGAACTTACACCAAAAGGGGTCATTGACCGTTACATGCCTTTTGACGATTATATGGCAGATTCCAAAATAAAGGAAATGCGTGCAAAAATGTATGCTTAAAGTAGCTTTTTTGCTTTTTCTAGTTCAGAAACGGGTACCCATAATTGCTGCATCGTGTTGGTCACTCCAAAACCTGCCAAACGCGCAGATTCGGACTCGTCTTTAAGTATAGGGAAAATATGGTTTTCTTCTAATACAACCTTTATTCGTTGCACATCAACAAGACTGCCTGTAAAGAGTAAAATGAACGAATTAGACATTAACGGTTGAAATATTTGCTATTCCAAATGGCTTTGCTAACATTCTTTCCTCTGGCAAAAGTGTAATAAATTACAATAGCTGCAACAGATTTGAACATAAAAAAATACACCAAGAAAAAATCACTAAATGTAGGATTTGGTGTAAATACAGATAGCGGAACAAAAAGAGATAAAATAAAACTCCCAACCAAGGTTGCCATACATATGGTTGTCAAATTTTTAAACGGCCAAACCAACCACTTTCGCATGGGGTGCAAATCTTTACCCCACTGATGAATGAGATAATAATAGCCATTCCCCATAGGCGCAAATAGCAACGGATCGTCAGCATTTTCTAACTTAAATAGTTTTGAAGGAGCAATCATTTTAAGGGAAGTTAATTCAGTTTGATGTGCTTTTTCAATACATCTAATTTCGTCAACAGCCTCCATTGGAAATTGTCCTTTAAATAATTTTGCATCCAAAAAGCGAAGCCTAAAATCAATACAAATTTTTCTTATTTGGTCTATATGGTACACACGTTCTGCATCAATGATGTCGATATTAAAACTATTTTCGGGTAGTTTGAAATGGGTGTGATTTACTTTATTTCTAAGCAAATTTAACTCCTTACGGATATTGGTAGGCACTAACATAATTTTCTTTTAGCAACACTCAAATATACACATAACTATCGAATAATCAAGTGTTTAAGCATCGATAAACAAGGTTGTTAACGAAGTGACGCTCCCAACTGCTTTTCGTATTGTTGTGAAATACGTTTCATGGTTTTGTCAATTTGTTTATCGGTCAACGTTTTGTTTTTATCACTTAATTTAAAATTCAATCCATAGGACTTTTTTCCCTTAGGAATCCCATTTCCAGTGAACACATCGAACAACTGCACATTTTCAAGAAGCTGTCTTTCTGTTTTTAATGCAATTTGATGCAATTCTTCAAAAGTTATATCGGCATTGACCAGTAGTGCTAAATCTCTATATACCGAAGGGAATTTTGACAGTTCTTCAACTTTAACGTTTCGATTCGAATTGGACAACACAGTATCTAGAAATAAGGTGCACGCCACAACATCTTGTTCCAGCGTCAGTCCTTCAAATGCAGCTGTTTTTACCAAACCCAGCGT
>CBFICG010000049.1:0-10858 GCA_965661025.1 Flavobacteriaceae bacterium
CAATGCCATTCCAGACGATTGGGAAGGAATGGATGCTGGACCCGAGTCGGAAAAAAACTTTGGAGCTGTGGTCAAGCAAGCCAAAACCATTTTGTGGAATGGGCCCCTTGGTGTGTTTGAATTTCCAGCCTTTTCTACAGGCACACGCGCACTTGGCGATAGCATTGTGGCACAAACAGCAGCAGGTTCATTTTCGCTAGTTGGTGGCGGAGATTCGGTTGCTGCCGTAAAGCTTTTTGGGCTTGAAGACAAGGTAAGCTATGTGTCTACGGGTGGCGGCGCCATGCTTGAAAGCCTTGAAGGGAAAACACTCCCTGGCATTGCTGCAATATTGGCGTAATTTTTGTTTATTGTGCCGTATGAATTTACGCATTTTAATTTGTCTTCTTCTTTTTGCTGGCTGCAAACGAACGTCTACACCGTTAGTAAAACCCTCTAGTGGAAACATCAACACCATTACGGTGGTCATGCCCAATTTACTTTGGGAAACAGAAGTTGGCGATGCTGTTCGGGCAGCCTTTGCTTTCCCCGCCGAGGGGCTACCGCAGCAAGAGCCTCTATTTGATTTACGCCAAATGCCTCCAGAAGTATTTACAGGTTTTGCACGCTCTAGCCGTGCAATATTATGGATTGGGTTGAGCGATAAAGTCATCATTCGAACAGACAAAAACTCTTACGCACAACCACAGCAAATGGCGGTACTTAGCGCGGTAGATACCCCAACATTGGTTGAAATAATTTTATCCCAATCTTCGGGAATTATTAAATCATTTAAACAAGGTGAAGTTGCTGAACGCCAACGGCGTATAGGTAAGTCCATGCTAAAACAAAACAGCTTGCAAGACCGCTTTGGAATTGACCTTACCATGCCCTCTGCGTATCGCTTATTCAAAGAAGGGACAAATTCCGTATGGTTTCAACGGGAAATCCGAAAAGGGCATGTGAATTTATTGGTGTACGAGCTTCCAAAAAGTACTGCTGTAAATTGGGAGAGTCCTTTGCAAGACATTATTCGTATTCGAGATTCTGTTGGGGAGGCATTTGTTCCTGGCAGGTTAGCCGATACCCATTTGATTACAGAGGAAGCTTATGAACCTTATGTAAATTACACTAAAATTGCAGGGCTACCCGCAATTGAAACGCGAGGTACATGGGAAGTAAAAGGTGATTTTATGGCAGGACCATTTGTACAGTACTTGCTTGATGACAAGGCAAACAATCGTTATTTAGCTTTGGAAGGGTTTGTATTTGCGCCATCTGTAGGAAAACGCGACTATATATTCGAAGCGGAAGCAATTATTCGTTCAACAGTTAAGAAGGATAACGATTAACCTTCTTGCTTGTCGCTTTCTTCATTTTCTTCTTCCTTAGTGGCGTTCTTAAATTCTTTAATTCCAGTTCCAAGACCTTTCATCAGTTCAGGAATTTTTCGTCCACCAAACAACAGCAATACTACCAATGCTATGACGAGGATTTGAACAGGGCTAATAGCAAAAAACATAATTTGTATTTTTAACAAAGGTAACAAAGAAATTGGATATTTTCGGATCGGTAATGTAGTACAAACCAACTGCCTATATTTGTAGCAAATGGACACCAAAAAGAAAAAGAAGTCAAGTTTTTGGAAACGCTGGCTTGCCAGCTATCGCTTTGTTATTTTTCACGATGAAACTTTCGAGGAGCGGTTTTCGTATAAACTCAACCGACTTAACGTTTTTCTTGCCATCAGTATTTCTGTGATATTGCTAATCTCTGCTACCTTTTTGGTGATTTCGCAAACTCAACTCAAAGAATATATTCCTGGATATGATTCTTCTGAACTCCGCCGTCAAGCGATTCGCAACAATGACAGGCTTGATTCCCTACAGCGGACACTACAACAAAACCAACGCTATATAGCTTCTGTAAATAAAGTTTTAAGAGGGGATCTAGACCTCCAAGAATTGGAAACCCAACGACAATTCGACTCGCTGCAAATAGACACAGCGATGGTAGATTTTCCTACCTCTAAAGCAGACTCGTTACTACGTGCCGATGTAGCTCAAGATGATAAATACAACCTTTTAGAGTCTGCCACTCAAACGGTCCCTTTTGTGCTTTTTCCACCTGTTACAGGGACGGTTAGTCAACGCTATGACGCAAGCGTGGAGCATTATGCGGTAGATATTGTTGTGCCGCGAAACAGCCCCGTAAAGGCTGCCGCCCAGGGAAATGTGATATTTGCCGGATGGACTACCGAAACGGGGTACGTGGTTATTGTAGACCATCCGTATAACATGATTACGGTCTATAAACACAACGCTTCACTAAATGTACGTCAAGGAGATACGGTTGAACCAGGTCAGGTAATTGCTATTGCAGGAAATTCGGGCACCATGACCACGGGACCACATTTGCATTTTGAGCTGTGGAGTGACGGGTATGCCCTAAACCCTGAAGAATTTATTGAATTTGAATGATGAGCATCAAACAACGGATTGCTAAGCGCTGGGCAAAGCGCGCTGTAAAAACAACAAAAAAATGGGCACAAAACCCCATCAAAACTCAAGAAAATGTTCTTATGGATTTGGTCCAAAAAGCCAAAAACACTGCTTTTGGACGTGATCATGATTTTGCACATATCAAGAGCTATGAAGACTTTGTTTCACGTGTTCCTATTCATGATTATGAGGGATTACGCCCTTATGTAGATCGCGTAGTGGCGGGTGAAGCAGATGTGCTTTGGAAAGGAAAGCCCTTGTATTTTTCTAAAACCTCTGGGACTACTTCTGGTATAAAATACATTCCCATTTCAAAAGAGTCTATGCCCACCCACATCAAGACTGCACAAAATGCACTGTTCCATTATATTCACAATTCAGGAGATGCCTCTTTTGTAGACGGAAAGATGATATTCTTACAGGGTAGCCCTACACTATCCAAAACAAACGGTATTGCTACGGGGCGACTGTCGGGGATTGTAGCACATTATGTACCGTCGTATTTACAGCGTAACCGCATGCCCTCTTGGCAAACCAATTGTATTGAGGATTGGGAACAAAAAGTAGACGCCATAGTAGAAGAAACACAACACGAAGACATGCGCTTAATAAGCGGGATACCGCCATGGGTTAAAATGTATTTTGAGAGACTTAAAGCCAAATCAAACACTTCTATTTCAGCACTCTTCCCGAATTTTTCGCTATTTGTATATGGAGGGGTAAATTATGAGCCCTACCGTGCTGTGTTAGAGGAAATGATGGGCAAAAAAGTAGATAGTGTAGAGCTTTACCCGGCATCAGAAGGCTTTATTGCTTTTCAAGATCAGCTTAATCAAAAAGGGATGTTGTTGCAGTTAAATTCAGGCATTTTTTATGAGTTTATCGAAGCAGACAAGGCGCTTGACGCAACCCCTCCTCGTATTTCACTGGCAGAGGTCAAGCTGGGCGTGAACTATGTCATTATTTTAAACACTTCTGCAGGTCTATGGGGGTACAATATTGGCGACACCGTTGAATTCGTTTCCTTAACCCCTTTTAGAGTAATCGTATCGGGTAGAATAAAACATTTTATTTCGGCGTTTGGAGAACATGTGATCGGAAAAGAAGTGGAGAAAGCTATGCATAAAGCAACGACAACGCACAACGTGCGCGTAACGGAATTTACGGTAGCGCCTCAAGTAACCCCCACGGAAGGGTTACCGCACCACGAGTGGTGGGTGGCCTTTGACGCGCCCCCAAAAGATTTGGCTACCTTTGCACTATCATTAGACACAGCGATGCGCCAACAAAACACGTATTACAATGATTTAATTTCAGGAGGGGTGCTACGCCCTTTAGTCGTTAGGTCATTACCCTCAGATGCTTTTGAGCAGTATATGAAAAGCATAGGGAAATTGGGTGGCCAAAACAAAACCCCAAGATTGACGAATGACAGAAAAATAGCCTCGGAATTAAATAAACTGTTTACCACAAAATAAAACCCATAAACCTTCGTTCTGCTTGTAGCAAAGTGGCAACACAAAATTCGTATTATGAGTACATCTACACCCAAAAAAACCGACAACGAAGAAATAGACTTAGGCGTTCTGTTTAATTCGATTGGAAGAGGCATTTCTAAGCTTTTTTCAGCTGTAGTAAGCGTTATTAAGTTTCTGCTAACGACCATTTTAGCAGCCACAATTTTTGTTCGTAAACGCATCGTGTATTTTGCTGTTGCTTGTGGTATTGGGTTATTGGTTGGTGTTTTCATGGAACAATTTTCTTATCCAACATACATTGCTACGGCCACCGTGGAACCCCATTTCGATAGTGCTAGGCAGCTCTACAGTAATGTTGCGTATTTAAATGACCTTGCCGCACAAAAAGACTCCATTCAGTTAGGTGCTTTTTTAGGTATTTCTCAAGGAGAGGCGGCAACATTAACTTCCATAGAAATAGCACCTTTCCTTACAGAAACAAAATTACTTCTTGAGTATAATAATTATGTTTCTGAATTAGACACTTTGGTGGCTAAAGAAATTACCTTTTCGGATTATGTGGATCAAATAGATGACTTTGACCGCAAAATACACACCTTAACAATTAAATCTTTAAATAAAGATGTTTTTAAGAGCTTACTAGACCCGTTGTTAAAATCGGTTTCTGAAGTAAAATACTTTAAAGACCAACAAGCCACACAACTAAAAAACCTTGAATTTAATGACTCTATCACACAGGTCTCAATTGTGCAAACGGACTCTTTGCTTTCGTTGTTTGAAAACATAAGAATGATAGAAGCAAAAAAGCAATTTTCAAATGGCACCAACCTCTATATGTCTGAAAAAGCAACGGACAACACGGAAATATTGTTATTAAACAGGAAGATTATGCTTTCCGATAAGCTCGAAGAAATTCGCACAGCGAAGTTAAAAGCCAAAAATGTGGTGGATGTTGTTGCTGCTTTTCCAAAAGTTGGGTATTTGGAAGTGAGTATTTGGAAAAACAGAAAAGTTAAAGGCGTTTTGACAGGATTTATATTGCTTTCGTTATTTTACCTTGTCTTGCACGTAGATGCATTTATTTTATCCAAAAATAAAGACTGATGAATGTCCTTATTACAGGCGGTGCTGGATTTATAGGTTCGCATGTAGTTAAGCACTTTTTGAATGACCCATCTTACAAAATTTTCAATTTAGATAAACTTACCTACGCAGGGAATCTATATAACCTGACAGGGCTAGAAAAAAACGAAAACTATACGTTTATTCAAGGAGATATTACAGACGGGGGTTTTATTCAAGAGTTATTTTACAAATACCACTTTACTCATGTCATTCACTTGGCGGCCGAGTCGCACGTAGACCGTTCTATTGAAGATCCGTTTGTGTTTGCAAAGACAAATATTTTAGGCACACTAAACCTGCTTCATAGCTACAAGGCAACCCATCAAAAGGGGGGGATATTTTACCAAATTAGTACAGATGAAGTGTACGGAACACTTGGCGAAACAGGGCTTTTTACGGAGACATCTCCATACCAACCCAATTCACCGTATGCCGCATCAAAAGCTAGCTCAGACCACTTTGTGCGCGCCTATGCCGAAACCTACAACCTTCCTGTGATTATTTCGAACTGTTCTAACAACTATGGACCAAATCAGTTTCCAGAAAAATTTATCCCGGTTTGTATTCAAGCGATAGTAAATAATAACGAAATTCCCATTTATGGTGATGGAAATTATACCCGCGACTGGCTTTATGTAGAAGACCATGCAGAAGCGATAAAAACCATTTTGGAAGAAGGGATTCCAGGGGAAACCTATAATGTAGGCGGGCTAAATGAGTGGAAAAATATAGATTTAGTCAAACTATTGATTCGAGAAACAGACAAAGCAATGGGCAGACCCGAAGGGGCATCCTTATCCTTGATTTCATTTGTCAAAGACCGCCCTGGGCACGATAAAAGATATGCCATTGATAACACCAAAATCATACGTGAATTGCAATGGAACCCCAAACATAGGTTTGAAGACGGGATTGTAAAAACCATACAATGGTATTTATCAAATCAAGCATGGATTAATGCCATTCTTGATGGATCCTATAGAAAAAACACTATTTTAGGTAATTGATGAAAGGAATTATACTTGCAGGCGGTTCGGGCACGCGGCTTCATCCGATAACATTAGCGGTGAGCAAGCAATTGATGCCCGTATACGACAAGCCGATGATATATTATCCGCTGTCAACGCTAATGAGCGCCGGAATTCGAGATATTTTGATTATTTCTACGCCCAAAGATCTTCCGCTTTTTGAGCGTTTGTTAGGAGATGGAACACCATTGGGCTGTTCGTTTTCCTATGCTGTACAGCCGGAACCAAAAGGCTTAGCGCAGGCCTTTTTGATTGGCGAGTCGTTTATTGGTAACGATTCCGTAGCACTCATTTTGGGCGACAATATCTTTTATGGCACAGGACTTCAGACCACATTACAAAACAGCACATCGCCAAAGGGCGGAACCATTTTTGCGTATAAGGTTCAAGACCCTGAACGTTACGGAGTGGTTACGTTTGATACATCAGGTAAGGCAACCGCATTAGAGGAAAAACCCAAAAACCCCACCTCGTCTTATGCCGTTCCAGGCATTTACTTCTATGACAATGAAGTGGTTGCTATCGCTAAAAACATAGCGCCAAGTGCTCGTGGCGAACTGGAAATAACGGATGTTAACAAAACCTATTTGGAGCGCGAGAAGCTTCAAGTCAATGTATTAGACAGCGGAACCGCATGGCTTGATACCGGTACTTTCACTTCGCTTATGCAGGCAGCACAATTTGTACAAGTGCTGCAAGAGCGACAAGGCATTCGGATTGGCGCTATTGAAGATGTAGCACTTCGAATGGGCTATATCAATCAAGCGCAATACGACACTTTTATCTCCCCATTTATTAAAAGCGGTTACGCAAAACAATAGGCATGAAGATAGAAAAAACCAAGCTCGCGGGATGTGTGGTCGTTACCCCCCAAACATTTGCAGATCAGCGGGGCTATTTTATGGAAAGCTTTCGCCAATCTTGGATGGATTCGTTGACGGAATTTTCGGGAGATTTTGTACAAGACAACCAGTCTTTTTCTCATTACGGCACCATTCGGGGGTTACATTTTCAAACAGGTGAACATGCACAGGCCAAACTCGTTCGGGTTATTCAGGGCACAATCTTAGATGTTGTTGTTGACCTACGACAAGAATCACCCACGTTTGGTGATCACATCACGGTGGAATTATCAGCAGCAAAGCAAAACCAAATTTGGATTCCAAGGGGCTTTGCCCATGGCTTTTCGGTACTTTCAGAAACGGCAATCGTTTGTTATAAGTGTGACGCGTATTACAACAAAGAAGCGGAATCTGGAATTCATCCATTGGATGCATATTTGTCCATTGATTGGCAGTTGCCTAAAGACAAACAGCGTATCTCAGCAAAAGACGCCCTATTGCCTATTTTTAATTCGATTTATACGTGAAACGGGTTTTAGTTACAGGCGCAAACGGACAATTGGGACTAGCCATTAAAGCAGCAAAAACGAGCTACACAGAGTTGTCTTTTGTCTTTGCTGGAAAAGCGGAGCTTGATGTTACAGATGCGCAACAAATAGAATCTTTTTTTACGTCGAACCCATTTGATTTTTGCATCAATGCGGCGGCGTATACCAACGTAGATAAAGCGGAGGAGGAATCCCAAGCAGCATATTTGTTAAACGAAACGGCACCTCGCCTATTGGCAGAGGCGTGCAAACAACACGGTGTTTTTCTGATTCATATTTCTACCGACTATGTGTTTGATGGCGCCAAGGGAAGCGCCTATACCATTGATGACATACCAAACCCCATAAACGTGTATGGCGCATCAAAATTGGCGGGAGAACAAGCCATAGCGGAAGTAGGAGGTGATTATTGTATTGTACGCACGTCCTGGTTGTACTCGGAGTATGGCAATAATTTCCAAACAAAAATTATAGCAAAAGCAAAGACAACCTCACAACTGGAAGTTGTTAGCGATTTGTACGGTACGCCGACCTATGCGCCTAATTTAGTTGTATTTTCACTCAATAAAATAAAGAGCTTAGCGTTTTCTTCAAAAGTATACCACTTTAGTGATGGCGAAACTATGAGTTGGTATGATTTGGCAAAACAACTGACCGATAAAAGCATAAATAAAATAGCTTCAGAAACACTGAACCTTAAAGCAAAAAGACCGAAGAATACGGCGTTATAAGCATAATGAAAAAAAGAATACTCATAGTTTTTGGAACTAGGCCGGAAGCTATAAAAATGGCGCCATTAGTAAAAAAATTCAAAACAGACAAAAGATTTAATACAGCTGTTTGTGTAACAGCACAGCACAGAGAAATGCTCGATCAAGTTCTTTCGTTTTTTGATATTATTCCTGATTATGACTTAAACCTAATGAAGCCAAACCAAAACCTTTATGATTTAACCGCATCAATAATTGTAGGATTAAAGCCTGTTTTAGAAGATTTTAAACCGGACTATGTATTTGTGCACGGTGATACTACTACAACTATGGCAGGAAGTATTGCTGCTTTTTACAGTGGCACCAAGGTTTGTCACATCGAAGCGGGGTTAAGAACCCATAACAAACACTCCCCTTTCCCAGAAGAGATCAATAGACAAATAGCCGGACGTGTTTGTGACTATCACTTCGCGCCTACAGCAGTATCTAAATCTAATCTACTAAAGGAAAATATAAATGAAGACACAATACTTGTAACAGGAAATACGGTTATTGACGCTTTACTAGACAGTATTGAACGCGTTACCAAAGAGCCAAGTGATTTAATAAAAGAACTGTCAAAAACCCTTGGAGATAAAGAGATAATTTTGGTAACGGGCCACAGAAGGGAAAACCATGGCGATGGATTTATACGCATATGTGAAGCGTTAAAAACGATTGCTGCTGACAACACCAACCGCATAATTGTTTACCCAGTGCATTTAAACCCAAGGGTAAGAGAGCCAGTGAAACGAATTTTAACGGAAGTCGACAACGTAATGTTAATTGCCCCAATGGTTTATCAAGATTTTATATGGATGATGAATCGTGCAAAGATTATCATTACCGATAGTGGAGGCATACAAGAAGAAGCACCAAGTTTAGGAAAGCCCGTATTAGTATTGCGCGACACTACAGAACGCCCAGAAGCTATTGATGCAGGAACGGTTATTTTAGTGGGTACAGATAAAGAACTGATTGTAAGCGAGGTATTAGGGTTATTAAATGACGACACTCGCTTTGAAGCCATGCGTAAATTACACAACCCTTATGGTGACGGTAAAGCATGTGAACGCATTATAGAGTTTATAGCACAACAAAAAGGTAAAACAACGGAACTAAAAAAATGAACCACACAGGAGTAGTCATGATAGGTCTAGGCTATATAGGCCTCCCAACAGCTGCACTTATAGCGTCTAATAATGTGCAGGTACACGGAGTTGATATTAATCAAAAAGTAGTTGACACCATTAACAGAGGGGAAATTCATTTTATAGAACCCGAATTAGATACTGCTGTAGCAGCTGCTGTAAAGGGGGGCTATTTAAAAGCTGCTACAGAAGCAATAGCGGCGAATAATTATTTAATTGTAGTCCCAACTCCTTTTAAGGATAATAACGAACCAGACATCTCATTTATTGAGGCGGCTACTCGCGAAATTTTACCCTTATTAAAAGCCGGGGATTTATATATTATAGAGTCAACATCACCAGTGGGCACTACAGAAAAGATGATGGACTTAATCTATAGAGCCCGCCCAGAGCTCAAAGATAAGTTATACATCGCCTATTGTCCCGAGCGTGTTTTGCCTGGAAATGTAATGTATGAACTGGTTTATAATGACCGTGTTATAGGTGGAATAAATAAACGCTCAACAGAAAAAGCCATAGCATTTTACAGGAATTATGTTAAAGGGAAGTTACACCCTACTAATGCCAGAACAGCAGAAATGTGTAAGTTGGTGGAGAATTCCTCTAGAGATGTGCAAATAGCCTTTGCTAATGAATTATCCTTAATTTGTGATAGGGCAGGGATTAATGTTTGGGAACTTATCAATTTAGCGAACAAACACCCAAGAGTAAACATTTTACAACCCGGCTGTGGTGTGGGAGGGCATTGTATAGCTGTAGACCCGTACTTCATTGTGTCGGACTATCCTGAGGAATCCAAAATCATAGGAACAGCCAGAGAGATTAACAATTACAAATCCTATTGGTGCGCAGAGAAGATTCAAAATGCGAAACTACAGTTTGAATTAGAACATGGCAGAAAGCCAAAAACGGCCATAATGGGCTTGGCCTTTAAACCCAACATTGATGATTTAAGGGAGTCTCCAGCCAAATATATAGCTCAAAAGGTTTTACAAAGCTCTAACAATGAAACCCATTATATTGTAGAACCAAATATAGATGAGCATAATGTATTTAAACTTACCGATTATAAAACGGCTATTTCAGAGGCAGATATTATTGCGCTGTTAGTAGCGCATGACGAGTTTAAGAGTTTGGATATAAACCCTAATAAAGTTATCATTGATTTTTGTGGAATAAGAAGCAATTTATAGAAGTGAAAAATTATTTTAACGGTAAGGAGTTATTTGGCGACAACTTCAATGAAGAACAAATAAGCCAGTGGTTTAAAGAAGAAAAAGAGGGGTATTCCTCAATTGCCTCTAAAGAACTTGAATTATTAGCAAAGGGCACTTATCTTTATAAAAACATCAATGTTTTACACGGCTACAGCAAACTTAAAAGAAGCAAAAGATATGCAACTGTTTTGGGTATAGGTTCTGCAACAGGACACGAGTTCCTGCCGATCATAGACAATA
>CBFICG010000050.1:0-10632 GCA_965661025.1 Flavobacteriaceae bacterium
ATACGTATTGCACCTACATTGGTGTTATCAGGTTTTGCAGTATTGGTTGTGGCTATTTTATATACCAAGAAAAAATAATGGGTTTTTGGGAAGCACTTTTACTAGGAATTGTTCAAGGGTTAACTGAGTTTTTACCTGTTTCCTCTAGTGGTCATTTGGCTCTTTTTACTGAACTTTTAGACGGCAACAGGCTTCCTGAAGAAAACCTACTATTTACGCTCTTGGTGCATGCCGCAACAGCTATAGCCACACTTGTTGTTCTTAGAAAAGATATTGCTAAACTAATTCAAGGCGTTTTTCAAAAAGACAATCCCACTGCACGACACTACGTAGGGAAGATTATGATTTCTATGCTCCCCGCTGTGGGGGTTGGGTTGTTTTTTGAGAAAGAAATTACAACGCTTTTTGGTTCAAATTTGGTCCTTGTTGGCGCCATGCTTTGTGTCACTGCCCTGCTGCTGTTTTTTACTGATCAAGTAACAGAAAAACAACAATCCATCACATACAAAATTGCTTTTTTAATAGGCGTAGCACAAGCCGTTGCTATACTGCCTGGAATTTCCAGAAGTGGTGCCACCATTGCCACAGCACTTCTTATTGGTGCAGCACGCCCTGGAGCTGCTCGTTTTTCATTTTTGATGGTAATTCCACTCATTTTAGGAAGTATGACAAAAACCTTAATTGACAATGGTGCTGCCGTTTTTGAAACTGTAGATGTATTGCCATTGCTCACGGGTTTTGTTGCTGCTTTATTATCAGGTATTATGGCCTGTACGTGGATGATTGCCTTAGTGAAAGGAAGTAAACTGAGCTATTTTGGAGTCTATTGTCTGGTTATAGGAATCATTACATCGATTATCGCATGGGCGTAGTTTACTCTAAAGATGCATTTATTGAAGGACAACTTTTGCTCTTGGACAAACCCCTAGAGTGGACCTCCTTTCAATTGGTAAATAAGATTAGATGGAAAATTAAAAAAACCTACGGAATCAAAAAAATAAAGGTAGGCCATGCAGGAACTTTAGACCCCCTTGCCAAGGGCCTGATGCTAATCTGTACAGGGAAAATGACGAAACAAATTGAAAATTTTATGGGCATGGAAAAGTCCTATTCTGGAACACTTCGATTGGGTGCAACAACTCCTTCTTACGATTTAGAAACCGCTACAAGTAATCCAAAATCGATTGATCATCTATCTAATCCCCTATTAGAAGAAACATGCAATACTTTTTTAGGAAAAATCAAACAAAAACCTCCCCTACATTCTGCTGTGAAAAAAGACGGAAAACGGCTTTACACAATTGCACGAGCAGGAGAAACTACTGAAATACCATATCGAGAAGTTACAATTTCATCGTTTAAATTAACCCGTATCGAGTTACCCGATGTTTCCTTTTCAGTATCGTGTAGCAAAGGCACCTATATTCGATCACTTGCCCACGATTTTGGGCAAGTACTTGACTGCGGTGCGCATTTAACATCCCTCTGTAGAACAAGTATCGGAAACTACAACTTATCGGATAGTTTGAAACTAAACACCTTTTTGCATAGTTTAGAAGAAAAATCGTGATTATGGAACCATTTCGCTGCGATTGGTGTTTGGCAAATCCTTTGTATATCGATTATCATGACAATGAATGGGGTATCCCTATTTACGACGACCACAAATTATTTGAAGCACTTTTACTTGAAACCTTTCAAGCAGGACTGTCTTGGTGGGCTATTCTTAAAAAGCGTGAGCATTTTCGTAAAGCTTTCTTTGATTTCGATGTTCACCGAGTAGCTCAATTGACAGATTACGATGTTGACAATCTGATGCTTGATAAAGGAATCATTCGAAATCGAGGAAAAATTACGGGAGCAATTGCAAACGCGCGTTCATTTATCGAAATTCAAAAACAGGTGGGCAGTTTCAGCGATTTTATGTGGTCATATACCAAAGGTATCCCCATTCAAAACAGCTATTCACAAACACATGAACTTCCACAAACCACAGATTTAGCCATCCAAATGAGCAACGACCTAAAAAAACGAGGGTTTAAGTATATTGGTAAAATTACAATGTATGCTCACATGCAAGCCGTAGGCATGGTTAACGACCACGTAGTGGATTGTTTTAAGCACCGAGAAGTAGCAGCACTTAGTCCAAATAGCTAAGAAATTCATTTCGAGAAATTGGTGCTGCACCCATACTTGCCAAATGTGCTGTAGGTACTTGACAGTCAATAAGTTTATATTTATTTTTTTTGAGTTCGCGAGTAAGATAAATCAGGGCTAACTTGCTAGAGTTAGTTGCCTTAGAAAACATGCTTTCGCCACAAAACACTTGCCCGACATCAATTCCATAAAGTCCGCCAACAAGTGCTGCGCCATCCCAAACTTCTACTGAGTGAGCGTGTCCTTGTTCGTGTAAAACTTCGTAAACTTCCATGAGCCCTGGCGTAATCCACGTGCCTGTTTGACCAAATCGTTTTACTCTTGCACAAGATTTTACAACCTCGTTAAATGCTTTGTTAAACGTAATTTCGTAGGGGTGTTTTCGCAAAAAACTGCGCATGCTTTTTGAAATGCGCAATTGTTCTGGAAAGAGTACCATTCTTGGATCTGGACTCCACCAAATCAAAAACTCATCTTGTTCAAAC
This sequence comes from Flavobacteriaceae bacterium, assembly GCA_965661025.1. Taxonomy (GTDB): domain Bacteria; phylum Bacteroidota; class Bacteroidia; order Flavobacteriales; family Flavobacteriaceae; genus UBA7446. The sequence goes on from CBFICG010000050.1 coordinate 2,643, forward strand.
CACGGAAAAATGCCTTTGCGATAGGCAAGCAAGACGCGCTCTGGGCGCAAATCGCCACCCACAGCAACTATACCTTCTTTAGTGGCCAAGTGAGGCGAAGGAAAACGCAATTCTTCCGATAAGTGATACATGCTATTCGTTAGAAGGGCAAATCGTCTGGCTCTTCTTTTGCAGGTGCATCCGGCATGGTTTCAAATGGCGGTGCAGCAGGTGGTGGCGGAGTAGCATCCACAGCATCTATGCGCCACCCTTGAATAGAATTGAAGTATTTGATTTCACCTTGCGGACTTTGCCACTCACGTCCTCGAAGGTTAATGCCTACTTTTACACGCTGACCAACAGCAAATGTATTAAGAAGAGCACACTTATCTTGTACAAACTCAACGAGCAAGTGTTGCGGGTATTGCTCTTCGGTTGTAAGGACAAGTTCGCGCTTTTGAAAGCCGTTTGCCCCATACTCCTTGGTATCATCTATTTGTTTGATTTTTCCTGTAACTTCCATGCTATGGTTAATGATGTTCACACAAATTTACTCAATTTGTTGGTAATGCAACGTTCGAAAATATACTATATTCGTAAATATGAGGTTTAACTTCTCTTATGCAAACCAACGAAATATCCGTACGGCGGGATTTGTTTTGGCATTGTGCTTTGTTGGATTTACGCTTTGGAATACCAACAAGTTAATCCAGCGCATCCAACAAAACGAACGCCAGCAGATGGAACTCTGGGGTTTGGCCCAACAAGAACTCACTTCCAATACAAATCTTAATCAGCCTATCCATCCCTTAACATTTCAAGTGTTAACAAGTAAAAATACCATTCCTATGATTGTGGTGGATAGCAACAATAAACTTCTGTTTTCTAACAATATAAATAAGCGCAAATTAGCTCAAGACTCTGTAGGTTATGTAGAAGGACTGATTAAAGAATTTAGTGCTACACACACTCCAATAGAGATGTCTTACAAAGACAGTTTGTACCAAAAAATGTATTATGGCAACTCCAAGCTCATTTACCAATTGCGTTATTACCCCATTGCTTTTTTTCTGATTGTAGCCTTTTTGGGAGGATTATTAATCGCCTATTACAAAAGTACGCAGCAAGTGGTTTCCAATAAACTATGGACGGGAATGGCCAAAGAAACGGCGCATCAATTGGGAACGCCCATTTCTTCTCTATTAGGTTGGTTGACTATTTTGGAGCAGCACGAAGTGGATGAAAAAATATTAACGCAAATCAAAAGCGATATCAAACGCCTAGAAACAATTAGCGCACGATTTTCTAAAATTGGTTCATTGCCCGACAAAATACAAACAACACTAAGTCCTGTGGTGCATGAACTTATATCGTATATGCAAATTCGGATGCCGAAAACTATTTCGCTTCATATAAATGAAAGCGGTCAAGAGCGTTCCGTTGAAATAAACGCTGAACTAATCGCATGGGTACTGGAAAATCTAATCAAAAATAGCATAGATGCTATTAGAGGAAAAGGAGCAATCACGATTGATTTAAGTTGGGATAACAATGCCACCATTGTAATTAGAGATACCGGAAGAGGTATATCGAAAAAATTTCAAAAAACTATTTTTAACCCTGGTGTTACTACCAAAAAAAGGGGGTGGGGACTTGGGTTATCGTTGGCAAAACGAATTGTGGAGCAATACCACGGCGGAAAACTTAGGCTTATTGATAGCTCAGAAGAAGGAAGTGCTTTTGAGATTGTTTTGCCGCTTAAACAACAGCTACGCTGATTTTTTCAGCCAGGTTTTTCATCTCCTCTTCAGAAGGTGAAACCTTTTTTTGAAATGTGGCATCTGCCATTTCGTTGAGTGGAATGAGATGTACATGTACGTGCGGCACTTCAAGCCCAATGACTGTTAGTCCAATGCGTTGACAAGAAACCACTTGATTTAGACCATTAGCCACACGACGACTAAATTGCATCAAATCCAAATACGCCTGCGGATCTAAATCAAAAAGGTTGTCTGTTTCTTTTTTAGGTACACAAAGCGTGTGACCAATGGCATTGGGATTAATATCTAAAAAAGCAATGTGGTGGTCGTCTTCCGCAACAATATAGGCGGGAAGTTCACGAGCAATAATTCGGCTAAAAATAGACGCCATTAACGGTCAATAGATAATATTTCAAACTTAAGCGTGCCGTTTGGAACGGTTACTTCTGCGATTTCACCTACAGTTTTACCCAAAAGTCCTTTACCAATTGGAGAGTTTACAGAAATTTTTCCCGATTTTAAATCGGCTTCACTTTCTGCAACAAGGGTATAGTTCATTTCCATATTATTGTTGAGGTTTTTGATGCGCACTTTGGATAGTACCAACACCTTAGAAACGTCCAACTGCGATTCGTCTATCAAACGAGCATTAGCAAGGGTTTCCTCCATCTTGGAAATTTTCATCTCCAACATACCCTGCGCCTCCTTTGCAGCATCGTACTCCGCGTTTTCACTCAAATCTCCCTTGTCACGCGCCTCGGCAATTGCTTGTGATGCACGCGGACGTTCAACATCTTTTAGATGATTGAGTTCTTCCCGTAATTTTTTTAGCCCTTCGGCGGTATAATATGAAACTGTACTCATTGGGGTATAGTTAAAAAAATCCCTTATGTTTAAGGGATGAACGCAAATATACAATTTTCCTTTTTCTTTCGTTTTATTGACATGAAATATCTTGCTTTATTGGGAGGATTCTTTTTATTGAGCTGTACTGAAAATAGTATTGAACGCAATCCATATTTATACGAAACACGCTTCGAACAGCGTATTAATTTAGCCCTTCCTGCTTTTGATAATTTAAATTATCAAGGCGGAAGCCTCTATTGGGCCAATGGAGGTATAAAAGGATTATTACTCTTTAATCTTTCAGGAAATATCATGGCGTGGGAAGCAAGTTGTCCCAATCAAGTACCAAGTAGTTGTTCTACCCTACAAATAAATGGCATTACTGCAACGTGTCCCTGCGACGATTTCCAATACAGCCTGGCTACAGGTCAACCCCTTGCAGAAGGGGCAACCTACAGCCTACTGTTTTATAAAGTCCAGCAAAACGGGACTTTAGTACGTATTTATAATTAGAAGCGAAGCGTAAGTCCTGCCAACACATGGCGTCCTGCTTGGGGGTAATAGCCCACACCTTCAATCGTTGTAATTGCAGTTGACGAACTCCAATCGTCGTCGTAGGTATAGAAATATCCATTTGAAACAAACCGTTCATCAAGGATATTGTAAACATGAACGTTTACATCTAACCGAGGTGTATTTGATTTGTTTAAAACGACCGCTTGAAACAAAATGTCCTGTACAGAATAGCTCTCTAATTTGGATAATTTTGCATCAATATTACCCATGTATTGCGCTCCCACAAATTTGCTAACCAACGAAATGGACCACTTGTCTCGACTATAGGCAAATTGATTAGAAGCTATCAATGCAGGAGAATAGGATAAATGCGTGTCACCTAATGCTTCTAATACGCCGTTGCGCTGAAAATATTTGTTTTTATTTCGATTTTTACTCCATGACAGATTGGCCTGCCAGTTCCAATGGGGTGCAAATGTCCAGCCTGCGTCTAACTCTATCCCTTGGCGGTAACTATCTCCTGAGTTTTCACGAATAGGAGCACCTTGTTTGTCAATAGCGCCTGTAAGCACCAGTTGGTTTTTATACCCCATGTGGTACAGGTTTGCATTTACATACGCTGTTTCCGTTTTCCAACGCCAGCCCAATTCAAAATCGTTGAGTTCTTCAGCATCGGGATTGCCGTTTTCATAATCTGTTCGGTTGGGTTCTTTATGTGCCTTGGCATAAGATACATAAAACTGATGCGCAACATTGGGTTTATACACTACACCCGCTTTGGGATTGAAAAAAGTGTGCGCATCATTTACCGTAAACAGCTTAGGCCCTGCCGTTTCACCAGAAACGGAATAATCAATCCAACGTACTTGCGCATCGGCGTAGAGCTTCCATTTTTGACTTATTGAAACATCCCATTTAGCAAAAATGTTACCGTCTTTTTTCTTTCCTCGGTTTTCATAAAAACGGTGTTTTGGGTTAATATTGGCGGTAGAAGCCCATAACAACTCACCAAAATGCGCTCCATTATATGCGCTGAAATATGCGCCTGCACTTAAATTGTGATTCCCCTTTTGGTAATGATAAAGCAGGTTTGCTACATAAAAGTCGTTATCCAACCATTTACGCACCACATTTTCCGTTTCAGAAATGGCTTCCCCATTAATGCTTAATGGCGGTAATTTTAAATAGCCATATGAAGTGTCTCCACTAAAGCTAACATTTTTATCATACCATAAATCATAAAATTCCTCATAATAGCCATATCCATGGGTATAATTTAACCCTAAAGAAAGTCTAGCGTAATTGGATAATCGCTGTTCAAAATGCAATTGTGTGTGGTCTTGATTGTAGTTATCAACTTGGTTATCGTAGTAGGATTGTAGGTTTCCTTCGTCATCGTATTGCGAGCCGGCAGGGTTATAGGTTCTATTGGCTGCTAGTGTGGTTGGATCTATGCCATACCACGCTTGATAAGTGCGTTCATGACCGCCAAAAGTTAACGCCTTAATCTTAGTGTTTGCAGTGGTATAAGTCCCCTGTAAAAAATACCCTTTAAGATTAGACGAAGCACGATCAATATATCCATCCGAAGAGATGTTTGACAAACGTCCACTAAACTCAAAACCACTCTGGGAAATTCCCGTAGAAAACTTAATCGTATTTTTAAATGTGTTAAAGCTCCCAACACTCGAAGCAAGCTGTGCATACGGCTCTACAGATGTGTTATCGGTTTCCAGATTAATACTTGCGCCAAAAGCAGCCGCACCATTAGTAGAGGTACCTACCCCACGCTGAACTTGCAGATTTTCTACAGACGATGCAAAATCGGAAAGGTTTACCCAAAAGGTCCCCTGCGACTCGGCATCATTTAAAGCAATTCCGTTAATGGTCACGTTTACTCTAGTAGCATCACTACCGCGAATACGAATTCCCGTATAGCCAACACCTGCACCAGCATCGCTTGTAGTAACCACGTTAGGCAAAAACCGCAATAAAATGGGAAGGTCTTTCCCCACGTTTTGTTTGGTAAGCGCTTCTTTAGAAATATTGGTAAATGCCATGGGCGTATCTTCTTTTGCCCTAAGGGCGCTTACCGTGACCGATGCTAATGTTACGGTACTGACAGTTAGTGTATCTATATCAGATTTGGCTTGCTGCGCCATCAGGTTGCCCGCAAGCATTAATGTAATAATGGTTTTCATTTGCGTAAAGGCAAATAAAGGGGTACTATTTACAATATATTTAAGTTAAACAATATTCCTTGGCAGCATTACCTGCCCAGGTTCAATGGGTATAATCTCAGCCGTTTGGCACCCCTAGAGACGGGGCAAAGATAACTGAATTATGTGGATTGATGCATGGGGCGCAACAAATCATTTACTGTTTTTACAGGATTAAACGTGCGCACGGGAACTTCTACAAAAACAGTATTCCAATTTGCCATAGCGCCATTCCATAACCCAGGGTGCTCAAGTGCTTTAATATTTTTATCCCCTACCGTTTTTTCTGTAATAAAATAAGCGTCATAATCCACAAATCTTGTTAAGTCATACTTTTCGCCTTTATGGTTATATACCGAGCAAACGATATCAACTGGATTAAAATGTGTTCCCCTTTTAAACAGAAAATTTTGCTGCTTGTCGTTTGTATTTACTTGTGCCTGCTCCACAATTTGAAGGCTGGCTTCATTATCTTTTATTACCCAAAAAGGACCACCGCCAGGTTCTCCTTCGTTTTTTACCATTCCACACACACGTATCGGACGATTGAGCTTTTCCTCAATATAATTAACTAATGAATTGCCTTGTAGTGATTGTGGCACAAGCACATTGAATTTTTTCTCCAAAAACGATTTAGCTTCAATTAGGTCAACAGCATCTCCTTTTTCAATGGCTCGGCTGTATTGATGCGTTTGATTTTGTAACGAAATCAAGACTCCAGCTAACATTTTTTTGTATTTGGCCAGTTGACTGTGGTATTTATCCACAGCTATATTGTCAATATTCGATAAAAAGATAATTTCATCCTCAATGGCATTCAGGTTTCCAATAAGTGCGCCATGTCCACCAGCACGACAAATAAGAGTTCCCTCATTATTACGTAGTATGGTACCGTCTTCTTCTAAAGCCAATGTATCCGTATTTCTATTTTGATGTGAAAAACTCAACTGGGTTTGAATTGAAGTGGATGATTTTATGTCTAATACTGTTTTTGAAAGGTGGCTCTCAAAATCCTTTATTGAACCAGGAGGTATGGTGAAATAAATTTTCATTGTCCCTTTATTTGCTACAAATTCACTTGAAAAAAACAATTGCTCTATGGCAGCAGACCTCAACTTACCTGCATAATTGTGAAAAGGGATCAGGGCTTTCGGCAGTTTGCCTAGATGATTGACAACGTATTTGATAAATAAGTATCTGTAATCACCCTCTGTGATTTCATTTTGGTTCTTTTTTAATGCATTTCGAATTTGAGCATAGAAAGGAAACTTTTCAATTCCACCTAAAAAAACCGCAAGCTTATAGGTTTTGTTTCGGTTCAAATAACTGGGTAATGTATCTTTATTATTGTCATACCTGCTTAGAAAAAAATACAGAAATTTAAACATGCGACTTGCCAGACCAGAGGCAGGAATAAAGCGGGATACCGTAAAATCGGATTTTTGTTCATCAAAAAAGGCAACGTATTGGGCACCCTCTTCTTCCGACAAGGCTACAATGCCATCATCAGTCTTTGCGGGTCGTTCCAGTTGGGTATAAATCGCCCCATTTTGCAATAAACGCACTTGTTCTTCTGCATCAGATATTGAAATGCCTACTTCCTGTAAAACGAGTTTATCCTTTTGCGTAAATGTGTGTTTCATATAACTCATTTAGTTTTCCAATCGCACATTTCATCCGTTGTTCTTTAGAACCGGTGAGCAACGTGTAGCCAAGATTTCGTGTTGATAAGGCAGAGGCAAAGATTTCAAACATTTTTTCGCGTTGGTTGGGTCTGTCGCGAAGCAAATCTTTCTCCCATGGAACGTCAATATCAGTCAAAAAGTATAAGTCGTAGCTGTTTTTTTTATTTGCTTCAACAATTCGTCGGTCGCACCAGCCGTCAAAATACGCTTCTGAGTAAACTTGTGTAGAAAGTAGTGTCGTGTCGCAAAAAAGAAATGTATTTGCTTGTTGAGCGGCTTCGTTTTCTAATTGCATCTGTCCAATGGCGATAGGAAAAATATCATCAGGTGTACAAATTTCGCCAGATTGATGCCATTTATTTTCAAGATATGTTCTGGCGTATTCGGGTACCCAAACAGAATGGTAATAGCCAGCCAAAGCTTTTGCAAGTGTGGTTTTACCCGTAGATTCAGGACCAAACAATACCACTTTTACACAATTACTTGGGAGTTGTTTAAGACGTTTTTCCATGCGATATATCCGTATATGGCTATGGCTGTAAATATAAGGTATTGCAAACTGGTAAAGGTTAACCCTTTATAAAAGTAAAGGGGAACTGAAATAATATCACCTACAATCCAAAACAGCCAATTTTCAATTTTTCTGCGTGCCATAAGCCACATTCCGACAAAAAATATACCCGTAGTTATGGTGTCAAGATACGCTGTCCAAGATGTCCATTTTCCTGCTAATTGGTACACGAAAAACACAAATAGCAATGCAGTGAAAAAAATAAAAACAGAAGTCCTTTTTTCTTTTATAGTGGTTTGGCTTATGGGTGTTGGTTTGTCGTTTGTGGTCCGTGTCCAAACATACCAGCCATATAGGCTCATAGCAAAATAATATGCGTTTATAATCATATCGCCCAAAAGCACCCATTTCCAAAGTAAGTATACAAAAATGCCTGTGGAAATAAGTCCTGTTGGAAAAACCCAAATATGGTTT
>CBFICG010000051.1:0-10448 GCA_965661025.1 Flavobacteriaceae bacterium
TGGGTTACGGAACCCTTGTTGATAAGATACTCGAACATTTTGTTCCTCAGAGATGTTAAACAACAACCCTAGACGTGGCGTTACATAGCCATCAAAAAATTCTGCTTTATCATAACGAAGCGAAGCGGTAAGGCTTACAAAATCATTAAACAAGTCCTTTTTGGCTTGAACAAAAGCACCGTACTGATAATAGGTAATTGGACCGTTATAGTCTGTGTAAAGTGTCCCTCCAGTATTCAATTCTGAGCTACGATAAGAAGCTCCGGCGATAATATTTGCAAAGTCAAAGGAGTCTTCAAAATCATAAATCAAATCTGCATCAATTACTTGGGTATCATCAACAATAACAGCTCCAGAACCAATACTAAATGGATTTGTTCTCATTCTATCAAGAGCAGCATTATAAGCACTTGAGCCTGGTGCAAGCATATTAGCATCAGCAGCAGCACGAGCCGCATTGTGTGCAAATAATGTATTCCCGCCAAATGGAGCGAAAGCAGGGAGATTATTAATGGATTGACCTCCAGATAAAATATCTGCTCCAATTACACCTAACAGCTGGGTAATACCTGCTAAGTCTGGTGTTAATCCATTAGCAGCGGCAGCTGCGCCCAAATATGTTTGTAAATACGTATTACCCCAACCATTGAGAATGCCTCCAGGTTGTGCATTCGCAACACCAATAGCAGCAGCTTCCATTTGGTAGGTGTTTCCACTATTTTCTTTAGTTAGGTAAGCACGTGCTAATAAGCCTCCAGATCGTACTTCAAATTTATGTTGTTGCAATTTAAAATTGTCAATGAAGTATCTTCCAGTGGCTTGTAATGGAGAACTTCCTGTTCCAATTAAAGAGCTTAAAATAAACTCTGTTTTATCATTTGGACGAAAGTGAACAGCAAAATTACCTTTGGTGTTTACCGCTTGGTTTGGTGCTAAATCAGCTTCATTATATCCTGAAGTAAGTACTGTATCAAAATAATTCGGTGCAGCACTAGCCAATGTAAGAAGCAAAGGGTTTTGGGTCAATTGATACAATGCTCCCCACTGGGTAGTTGAACCTACAGCAACTTCTCCGTATTCGTTAATAGCATTGTAGTCAGGATTTGCAGGATTATATCCATTGACAGGTTTTCCATCAACCTGATGTCTATAGTCTGTAGCTGCCCACTCGGTACCTTCCTTATGAGAAAGGGTTGCTTTAATGGCCCATTTATCGCCTAGTTTGGTCGCCATACGAATACCAAAATCCGTAAACTCATTGTTACCAGCGGCATCTTGTTGGGTTACCCCTGTTTTGTAGTAGGCACTTACCCCTTCGTGTTCAAAAGGGTTTTTGCTGTTTAAAAACATAATTCCTTTATAGGCATCGGCACCGTATAACGCAGACGCAGCTCCAGGAAGTACTTCAATACTTTGAACATCTAGCTCATTAAGCCCAACTAAATTACCAACTGCAAAACCAAATACAGGTGCTTGGTTATTCATCCCATCAACAAGTGTTACAAAACCCTCGTTATACACCGTAGCAAAACCACGTGTACTTACTTGGTTAAACACCAAACCGCCTTGATTCAATTGAATTCCACGGAGGTTTTCTAAACCGTTAAAATAGTCTGCAGAGGGGGTTCGCTCAATCTGTTGAATACTAAACTTTTCAACCGTTACTGGTGATTCAAAAATACGCTCTGCCATACGAGATGCAGATACTACAATCTCATCTAATTGTGTAGCACTTTCGCCCAAGGTAATTGTTAACGATTGCATTGCAGAAGAAACAGTTATCGTTTTTGTTTCCAGCCCAACGTTAGATACCGTAAGAGAAAATGGTGGTGTCTTTGAAGTACTTAAACTAAAGTTACCGTCAAAATCGGTTACAGTGCCCGTGTTACTGTCAATAACAACGCTTGCCCCTGGGACTGGTTGTCCATTACCATCGGTAACCGTTCCCGATACTTGTGTTTGTGCTACTACTGCCGTAGAAAGGAAAAGTAGCATAACTTGAAGAAAAAATTTCATAGTAGTTATCGTTTTATTGTTTTTTTGTTATGACTGTAAAGATATTGTTTTTTTCTTTTAGTAAAATATAGATAAGGAATTGATTAAAAAACGTAAAAAATCAATCCAATTTTTGTGAATTTTATATCAAAACTACTATTTACTAGAGCAGATGTAGCCCATGATTGTAAATCGTGTACAATACTGATATTCCATGTGTTAAACCCAAAATGAACGTTCCATCGCAATAACGTCTCATGGTGGGGAAGGTTCGTGTTTGTCTGCACTCCTTCTATCGAAGTAAAGCTTGCGCGTAATCGTAAGGGAACATGTAAACTTAACCCTGAATGGATACGCCAAAAGGCATATTTGGTTTCGGTAGCACTGCGCCACCTAAGTTCAAATGGTACTGCTAAGGACTGCATGTTAAGCACATTTTTTTGATATGCTCCTTGGATTGCAGTAGCCGAAATGCTGTTATTAGTTGCCTTAAATTGCATGTTATTAAACACTGTAGACATATCCCATCCCAAACCTAATCCAATAGCGAAGGTGCGCTTTTCGTTGACAGGCATGTCACGCACAAATCCAAAGGAAAAACTATACGACAGCTTGTTTTGAATCAATTCGTTTGGCGCGTCTGAAAAATACGGATACGCAACACTTAAGTAGATTTGGTCTTCTCGGAAAGAGGGTTTTTCTTGTTGCGATACGGCTTGTAATAGACTCCCTAAAAAAATAAATAACAGCAGCTTTCTCATAAGTTAAATATACATGAAAAAAAAGCATCCATTTGGATATACTCCAAATGGATGCGTCTAATTCATTAAACCAAATGTTTATTTTAAATTCTGTGTGTAATCACCACTGCGGGTAGTGTAATTAATTTTTAATGCATTTACCTTACGTAATTCTTGTTTGATATCACTAATAAGCCCCATGTTGGTTTCTCCATCTACCTTCAGAGCCGTGGTAAGTACATTTTGCAGCTCCTGACGTTTAGAAGCGCGCTCTGCAAGTACAAAGGCACCCACATCTTGTACAGTGGCAAACTTATCATTTAACTGGATTTTAGGCTGTGTACCATATTTTTCTTGGTAACGATCGCTTGGTTTTCCAGCATAGATATACATCACTCGGTCTTTTTTGTCAAGCTTTTGCACTTGATCGGCGGCAGGAAGCGTATTGGCTACCATTAAGGTACTGTCACGCATAACAGTTGCTACCATAAAAAAGAATAAAAGCATAAATACAATATCGGGCAAGGATGCCGTAGAAATTGCGGGTAAATCTCCCCCTTTTTTCTTTTTGAACTTAGACATACTAATTTGTTTTTGAGGGTTCAGCTTCAGATAACTTCTGAGGGAAAAGCGCTTTCACAGCATCAAGCTTAGGTTTTAGCACTTCCTTTTCAGAAGAGGACGTTCTTGGGTCAGAATACTTGCTATCGGCCTGTACAAAACTCAAACCAACGCTTGGATATAGTCGTGCAAATTCGCGGTTACGCAATTCGTTGTATGCGGCAACCAATTCGTTTTGAACGGCTATATATACTTTGTAATCCGTTTCACGATCGTTCTTTAATGAGATTACGGCCTTCTCAGGGTTGTCAGATGAACTGGTATCACGAGCACCTTGGCAGAAATCGCAAGCGTCATCGCCTTTGCCGCCGCCGTTGTCCAAAAAGGCAACAGCAGCCTCTCTGAGTTCACTTATCTCCATAGGCGATTCTTCTACCAACAGGTCGTTGTTTTTGTTTACCACCACCGTAAAAATATTTCGCTCTTTAATAATGGGCGGGTCAACAACATCTTCCATAGGGGGTAACTTACGATTTAGCCCAGAATCGGTTTCAATTGTAGTCGTTACTAAAAAGAAAATGAGTAGCAAGAAAGCAATATCAGCCATGGACCCTGCATTCACTTCAGGTGCAGATCTTTTTGCCATAATGCCTTATTTTAAAAATCGCTTAACGCCCGAGAACACCATGGTTCCAACAGCAACAACTGCTAAAATATAAAAGGTACGAAGTCCTGTTCCAACCCAGCGTGAGCCAGAAGCAGAAAGCACTTCACCATCTTTTAGCGGCGTTTCTACTCCTTCAGAAAACAAGAAAGAAACAACTACAACCAAAGCAAAAGCAACTATGGAAATAAGTGCCTTTTTAAGTTTAGCAGCGTTTGTCGCAAGTGCAGCAAGCGATGATACTACAGTAATTAAAACTACAATTGCCAAAATGACTAAGGCAAGCGTAATCATTGGTGACACAGACGAAAAGTCGCCTGCTAATCCATCCATTTCAATCACATCATCACCTTTTGAGAGAATAGTAACTTGAAAAACCAAGCCCAAAACACCCAAAATAAGTGCTGCGATTGTTGTTATTTTTTGAATATTCATAATACTGTTACTTTATGAATTATTTTTGGTTTGCTACAAGAAGGTCAATCAAGGTGATAGACGCATCTTCCATATCATTTACAATACTGTCAATTTTAGCAATGATATAATTGTAAAAGATTTGTAGAATAATTGCAACAATAAGTCCAAATACAGTAGTTAGTAATGCTACTTTAATACCTCCAGCAACTAGTGATGGTTGCATGTCGCCAGCCGCCTCAATTTTATCAAAAGCTTGAATCATACCAATTACCGTACCCATAAACCCAAGCATAGGCGCAAGAGCAATAAACAGTGAAATCCAAGATACATTCTTTTCAAGTTGGCCCATTTGAACACCCCCATAAGCCACAACAGCCTTTTCTGCGCTTTCAACACCTTCTCCAGAGCGGTCAAGCCCTTGATAGAAAATAGACGCAACAGGTCCTTTGGTGTTTCGGCAAACCTCTTTGGCAGCATCAATACCTCCAGCAGCTAATGCTTCTTCAACAGAGGCGGTGAGTTTTGTTGTGTTGGTCGTTGCTAAGTTTAGATAGATAATACGTTCAATGGCAATAGCAAGTCCTAAAATTAAACACAATAGAACGATACCCATAAAACCTGGGCCACCTTCAATAAATCTCTTTTTTAGTTCTTGTGTAAAGCCTGCTTTTTTTGCTTGAACAGGTTGTGGTTGCTCTGGTGCAACTTCTGTAGTAACTTCAGTTTCTTGTACTGTAAGTGTATCAGATTCTTGCGCAAATGCATTTGGCATGGCAGCCATCAAGCTTAGTACTAAGACGGTAAGGGAAAAAAAACGTTTCATTTAAAATAATATTTCGGTTTTTATATTGATTTATTTAATGACGCTAAATATATAAAAAATACTTAATGCAATCGCAGAGAGGAAGGGATTCGAACCCTCGATACGTTTTTGACGTATACACACTTTCCAGGCGTGCGCCTTCGACCACTCGGCCACCTCTCTAATTTGGACGCTAATATCGAAAAAATACATGTAAAAAATTGCCAAAAAAAATCAAATACCAAAGACATTTTTGGCGTTTTGTGTTGTTATTTTGGTGATTTCTTGCACAGAAAATCCATAAATTTCCGCGACTTTGGCTGCAATCAGCGGCAAAAATGACGATTCATTGCGCTTCCCACGGTGCGGTGTAGGGGCTAAATAGGGAGCATCCGTTTCCAATACCACACTTTTTAGTGGAATCTCTGCAAGGCTTTGAGCAAGACCTCCGTTCTTAAAAGTTGCCACACCACCAATACCTACATACATATTAAGGTCTATGGCGCGATGCGCTTGTGCTATATCCCCTGTAAAACAATGAAAAATACCACGAAGCTTTTTGTCTTTTATGCTTTCTAGCACTTCAAAAATTTCATTAAATGCCTCTCGGCAATGGATGACAACAGGCAAATCCAATTCCAATGCCCATGCTATTTGTTGCGCAAACGCCACTTGTTGCGCGTTTTGATATGTTTTATCCCAATACAAATCCATACCAATTTCACCCACCGCCACAAAATGGTGTTTGTGCAATTGTTCATGGACGTGTGCCAGTTCTTCATTCACATTATCGCCCACATGCGTTGGATGCAACCCCATCATCAAATGTATGTTATTGGGGTAGTCATACTTAAGGGCGTGCATGGCTTGGGTAGTTTCAGAATCTATGGCAGGTAGTACAAACTGCTCAACCCCAGCCTCCATCGCACGAGCAATGACATTCGAACGGTCCGCATCAAACTCCTTTACATACAAATGCGTGTGTGTATCAATTAACATAGCACAAAAATACAGCAATGCCTTGTATATTTACCGTATGATTCGCACCTTATCTGCACTCTTGCGTCGTAAAGGCTATGTTCGGGTTCCGCTCACAAAATTGGCTTCTGGTCATTATGTATGTAAGCTAACGCTAAATGACGTTAATGGAGTGTTTATTGTAGACTCGGGTGCTTCGCACACTTGCGTTGCTTTGGAGAAAGAAAACCACTTCTTACTGTCTTCCACTAAAGCGGAAAAGCAGGCTGCATCAGCAAGTAGTACTGAATTGGACACGCGACAAAGCAACGAAAATCATATTCGCATTGGCAACTGGGAGCAACATAAACAGGAGCTTATTTTATTTGACATGACCACTGTAAACGAAGCGCTTGCGCAATGTAACGAAGATAGTGTAGATGGTATTTTAGGCGCAGATATACTACACGCAGCAAAAGCAGTATTAGACTACCGCCGTAACGGGCTATATCTGATAAATAAGTGAATAGTAATTAGACTGGTGAATGGTTAGAAGTTAAATGTGGTAAAAAATTTAGTTTATCCTAATTAACTTGCACCTGCTTACAATTAATATTAATTGTAGGATTCCCTAACACCTATAGTTCCAATGCCTTTTTGGCATCGCCATCCATAAGCAGTGCAATGGGATCTTCTAGTGCTTCTTTGACCGCAACCAAAAAGCCTACGCTTTCGCGTCCATCAACAATACGGTGATCGTACGAAAGTGCCACATACATCATTGGACGAATTTCCACTTTACCGTCGACAGCAACAGGGCGTTCCAGAATGTTGTGCATTCCCAAAATACCCGATTGCGGTGGATTAATAATAGGAGTAGATAGCATGGAACCAAATACACCTCCGTTTGAAATGGTAAAGGTGCCTCCCGTCATTTCGTCCACGGTAATTTGACCGTCCCGTGCACGGATGGCAAGACGTTTGATCTCGGCTTCGATTTCCTTAAAACTCATGCCTTCTGCATTGCGTACCACAGGAACCATAAGTCCTTTGGGACCAGAGACCGCTACGCTGATATCACAGTAATCGTATAAAATTTGTTCGTTGCCATCTATCATGGAATTTACATCAGGGAATTCATGTAGTGCACGCACTACAGCTTTGGTAAAAAAGCTCATAAATCCAAGTCCTACCTCGTGTTTTTCTTTAAAAGCTTCTTTGTATTTAGTGCGCAATGCAAATATGGGAGACATATCCACCTCGTTAAACGTGGTAAGCATGGCGGTTTCGTTTTTAGCCGCAACCAATCGCTCGGCCACTTTACGCCGTAAAAGGGACATTTTCTTTCGAGATGTTGGGCGATCGCCTGCAGATGTTCCCATGGAAGGTACCGCTTTGACGGCATCTTCTTTGGTGATGCGTCCATCACGACCTGTTCCCGAAATAGCACTCGTGTCTAATCCTTTTTCAGCTATGATTTTTCGAGCTGCCGGAGAAGCCGTTCCTGTGGCATATGTAGCTTGTGATGTAGCAGCAGGCACCTCCTGCGGAGTAGCCTCAACTTTAACAGGAGCAGCCTTTGTTTTTTGTCCTTCAGGTTTGGTTGCAGCGGTATCAATATGACATACCACCGCTCCTACAGCAACAGCATCACCTTCTTCTGCCTTAAGGGAAATAATACCGCTTTCTTCGGCAGGAAGCTCAAGTGTTGCCTTATCCGAATCTACTTCGGCAATAGCTTGGTCCTTTTCAACATAATCACCATCGCTAACCAACCATTCTGCGATTTCTACTTCTGAGATGGATTCGCCCGGCGAGGGCACTTTCATTTCTAAAATCATAACTACTCTTTTATGCGTTAACGCATGTTGTCTTTGGTTTTGTCAAATACGTATTCAATAATTTCTTGATGACGTCTTTTGGAGCGGGTAGCACTTCCTGCAGCTGGGGCCCCATAAAAACGCCTTGATGCTACACGAAAATCGCGTGCCTCAGGTAAATGTAATAATAAATGACCATAAGCACCCATATTACGTGGTTCTTCTTGCGCCCAAACTACTTCTGCTTTGGCGTATTTTTTTAATACCTTTCCTAGTTCTGCTTTTGGTAGCGGAAACAGTTGTTCCAAACGAACAAGCGCCACATCAGCACGTTGCTTTTGCTCGCGTGCGTCAAGCAAATCGTAATAAAATTTACCACTACACAACACCAAGGTTTTTACCGCTTTAGCGTTAACGCTGTCATCGTCAATCAGCGGCATAAACTGGCCGTTAGCTAATGCTTCTTTGGTAGAAACTGCCTTAGGGTGGCGTAGCAAACTTTTTGGTGTAAATACCACAAGTGGTTTTCTGTAGGCAGATTTTAATTGACGGCGCAGCATGTGGAATAGGTTTGCTGGTGTGGTTACATCGGCTACAAACATATTGTCTTTGGCGCAAAGTTGCAGATAGCGCTCCATACGTGCAGAGGAGTGTTCTGCCCCTTGACCCTCATAACCATGGGGTAAAAACAACACCAATCCATTTTGCATTTTCCATTTGTCTTCTGCCGAAGACAAATATTGGTCAATCATGATTTGCGCGCCATTGCTAAAATCACCAAACTGTGCTTCCCAAATGGTAAGCGCATTAGGACTTGCCATGGCGTAGCCATAATCGTATCCCATGACGCCATATTCAGAAAGTAATGAGTTGAAAATATCGAAATTACCTTGCACGTTGTCAATACTATTGAGCAGTACAACCTCCTCCTCAGAATCTTCAACTTTCATAACAGCATGACGATGCGAAAACGTGCCGCGCTCTACATCTTGCCCTGAAATACGCACATCATGACCTTCTAAAAGCAGTGAGCCATAGGCAAGCAATTCACCCAATGCCCAATCCAATTTGTTACGATCAAAATACATGGCTTTTCGGTCGTCTACTAAACGAACTGTTTTACGTAAGAATTTTTTGTCCGAAGGTAACGTGGTCAATGTTTGCGCAATAGCATTTAGATTTTCCAACGCAAAAGAGGTATCCACCGGCTGCAACATATCTGCTTCTTTTGCCAATTGGAATCCCGCCCATTCGTCTTGCATAAAAGGGGTTATTACAGTATTGGAAGCTTGGCGGGCATCTTCCAATTTTTCTTCAAGGGTTTGCTTATATACCACCTCCATTTGCGCCAATTCTTCTCGACTAATAACACCTTGGGTCATCAGTTTTTCGGCATAAATATCCCGTGGGTTTTTATGCTTTCCAATGGCTTTGTAGAGTTTTGGCTGTGTGAATCGAGGTTCATCTCCTTCGTTATGGCCATATTTACGATACCCCAACAAATCGATAAACACATCTCTTGAAAAACGATTTCTATAGGCCAATGCAAAATTCATGGCATGAACTACCGCCTCAGCATCGTCAGCATTCACGTGCAATACTGGAGACAAGGTTACTTTAGCAACATCGGTACAGTAAGTACTAGAGCGTCCGTCCAAATAATTTGTGGTAAACCCGATTTGATTATTTACCACAATATGCACTGTGCCTCCCGTTCGATATCCGTCAAGTTGTGCCATTTGCACTACCTCATACACCACTCCCTGCCCTGCAATGGCAGCATCTCCGTGAATCAGAATCGGCATCACTTTTCGCGTATCGCCCTTATAATTTCGATCTTGTTTTGCTCTAGTAATCCCTTCCACTACGGCGTTTACCGCTTCCAAATGCGACGGGTTTGGCGCAATGTTCATATTAACTTGATATCCTGCATCGGTAAGGCGTTTTGAGGTCCAGCCTAAGTGGTATTTGACATCCCCGTCAAAGACCTCTTCTTCGTAGTCTTTCCCATCAAATTCACTAAAAATATCTTGTGCCGGCTTTCCAAAGATATTGGTTAGGGTATTTAATCGGCCGCGATGTGCCATCCCTACTACAAACTCTTCAACACCCTCTTTGGCAGCTCCCTCAATTAGGGCGTCAAGTGCTGGAATAAGCGATTCACCACCTTCTAGTGAAAAGCGCTTTTGACCCACATATTTGGTGTGCAAAAAACTTTCAAAAGCAACAGCCTCGTTTAGTTTTTTGAGGATATGTTTCTTTTCTGCTGCATTAAAGTTTGGGTGGTTTCCGTTTTTGTTAATCCACTTTTGAATCCAGTTTACTCGTTGTGGATGCCGAATAAACATATATTCTAAACCAATTGATTCACAGTAAATTCTTTCCAGATGTACAATGATATCGGCAAGCGTAGCTGGGCCAATGCCAATAATGTCTCCGGCGGAGAATACGGTATGCAAATCGTCATGCGACAAGCCAAAATTTTCAATGGC
>CBFICG010000052.1:0-10447 GCA_965661025.1 Flavobacteriaceae bacterium
TTGCTATTGGAGCAGCCATTCAAGGAGGTGTACTTACAGGAGATGTAAAAGACGTATTGCTTTTAGATGTTACTCCACTCTCATTAGGAATCGAAACTATGGGAGGTGTAATGACAAAATTGATTGAATCCAACACCACTATTCCGACGAAGAAATCGCAAGTTTTCTCAACTGCTGCTGACAACCAACCTTCTGTTGAAATTCACGTTTTACAAGGCGAGCGTTCCATGGCTACTGATAACAAAACGATTGGCCGTTTTCACTTAGACGGGATTCCTCCAGCACAACGTGGAGTACCACAGATTGAAGTTACGTTTGATATTGATGCAAATGGCTTGATTCACGTTACAGCACTTGACAAGGCAACAAATAAGTCCCAAGACATTCGTATCGAAGCGTCTTCTGGACTCACAGAGGAAGAAATTGAACGTATGCGCAAAGAAGCAGAAGCAAATGCTGATGCCGATAAAAAAGCCAAAGAGGAAGCAGATGTTTTAAACAATGCCGATCAGATGGTTTTCCAAACGGAAAAGCAATTGAAAGAATTTGGAGATAAGCTCTCTGACGACAAAAAAGCACCTATCGAAACGGCTCTTGAGGCACTAAAAAAAGCCTATGAGTCTAAAGATTTGGAAGCTATTAAGCCGGCACTCGATAACATCAACGAGGCATGGAAACACGCCTCAGAAGAAATGTACAAAGCGCAACAAGAAGCTGGAGGTGGGCAAGCCCCTCCGGAAGGGGGCGCTGACGCCGCTTCTTCATCTAACGATGACGATGTAGAGGATGTCGATTTTGAAGAAGTAAAATAACTATAATCCATTGCGCCCCGCACGTCGGGGCGCATCAATTTTTATGGATAAGCAAGACATTCTAGAATTGTTGCAAGCACGTTGTGCCAATACGTTGGTAGACACCCTTGGTGTAACGTTTGAAGCGTTGGGGGATGATTATTTGGTAGCAAAAATGCCAGTAACTTCGGCAGTGCATCAAGTAGATGGTGTGCTACATGGAGGTGCCACAGCTGCTTTGGCAGAAACTGTTGGTAGTGCTGCATGTGCTGTTTTTTGCAAAGCTGACGATGTGATTATGCGAGGTATAGAAATTTCCGCAAATCATCTTAGGGGGGTCCGTTCGGGATTTGTTTATGCAAAAGCTACTGTAGTCCATAAAGGAAAAACCATGCAACATTGGTCTATTCAAATTACGGATGATGCAAACAGACTAGTTTCTTCTTGTAAGCTTACCACACTTATACTCCCCAAGAAAAAATAGTATGTATAAATTTCTAAAAATTAAAAAATGTACATAGAGCAAATACGTAAGCAGACAAATGCGTCTTGGTTGTATGTTGTAGGTGTTTTTATTTTAGGAATTGTTCTATTAATAGGAAACCTTCCATTTGGAGTTGTTCTCATGCGTAAAATCGGAGCAAATGCTACCCAACTCACCATGACCGAGCAATTGCAAGTACTGCCACCAAATACGACTCTTTTTTTACTTCTTCTTCCGTTTGCACTCGTTTTTGGAGCAATCTTAATTGTCACTAAAGTACTTCATAAAATTTCTGTTCGGGAATTGATTACATCACGCTCAAAAGTGGATTGGCAACGGATTGGCTTTGGTTTTGGCTCAGTATTGATAGCCTCAATACTTATGCTTTTTGCCAGCTATTTGATAGATCCAACATCGATGCAATGGAATTTTAAGCCAAAAGCATTTGCCGTATTGGTACTTATAAGTGTTCTTATGATTCCCTTACAAACTAGCGCAGAGGAGCTTTTTTTCAGAGGCTATTTGATGCAAGGATTAGGGCGTATTTTCCCCAGGCGATTAGTGCCTTTTGTCATTTCGTCAACCTTATTTGGCTTGCTGCATTTTGCCAATCCAGAAGTTGATAAGTTGGGAGACATCATTTTAATTACCTATTTGACTACAGGATTTTTTCTTGGTGCAATTTCGCTAATGGATGAAGGCCTAGAGCTGGCGTTAGGCTTCCACGCTGGGAATAATCTTTTTCTGTCGTTATTTTTAACTTCAGACTGGACGGTTTTTCAAACCGATTCTCTTTTTTTAGATGTGTCTGAACCCAATGTGCTGATGTATATCATTGGACCACTTGTTATTTACACGATTTTGTTTTTGGTTTATGCCAAAAAATATAAATGGAAAAACTATACTGCTCACTTAATTAGTTCGCCTACAGTTGAAGCCTCATCTTAATATTTTCTCTTTTCTAAGAACGACACCAAGAAGTGGCTTTGATAAAGTATTTTTCAAGCCATTCTTCGTTAAGCGTTTTAAAATGTGATTTTAGACGCTTTTCAAAGGGTGTAATAGCAAAATTTTAGTCACGACCAATCATGTTTTCGGGCTTTACCCAAGCATCAAACTCATCAGCAGTAAGGTAGCCTGTCTCAAGTGCAGCTTCTCTAAGAGTTTGTTTTTTTTCGTGCGCCAGGGTGGCAATTTCAGCAGCTTTATAATACCCAATTTTAGTATTGAGAGCTGTTACTAACATCAATGAATTATTTAAAAGTGCGTTAATCGTTTCTAGGTTCGGAGTAATTCCTTGTGCGCAGTTTTCATCAAAACTCACACAAGCATCGCCGATCAACTGGGCTGATTCTAGCACATTTGCTGCCATTACTGGTTTGTATACATTAAGCTCAAAATGTCCTTGCGAACCCGCAAAAGCTACCGTAGCATCGTTCCCTATCACTTGAGTGCATACCATAGTTAATGCTTCGCATTGGGTAGGGTTTACTTTTCCGGGCATGATAGAGCTTCCAGGTTCGTTAGCAGGAATAATAAGTTCACCAATTCCAGAACGCGGGCCACTAGCCATCATGCGAATATCGTTCCCAATTTTAAATAGCGACACGGCTAATTGGCGTAACGCTCCATGTGTTTCTACGAGGGCATCGTGTGCCGCAAGTGCTTCAAATTTATTATCAGCGGACACAAAAGGAAGCTTTGTAAATTCAGCTATATGCGCAGCAACTTTAACGGCATATCCTTTAGGCGTGTTAATGCCAGTTCCTACTGCCGTTCCACCAAGTGCTAATTGCGCCAAATGGGGTAAGGTATTTTCCAATGCTTTTATACCGTGGTTGAGTTGGGCTACATAGCCCGAAAACTCCTGTCCCAAACTCAATGGTGTAGCGTCCATAAAGTGTGTGCGCCCAATTTTGATAATAGTATCAAAGTCAGCTGTTTTTTTTGCTAAAGTATCGCGCAGTTGGCGCACTCCTGGAAGCGTTATTTCTACAAGTTTCTTGTAAATAGCAATGTGCATTCCTGTAGGGAAGGTGTCGTTTGAAGATTGTGATTTATTCACATCGTCGTTGGGTTTTAGTGTCCGCTTTCCTTCGTCAAGTGTTTTTCCTTCAAGTACATGCGCGCGGTTAGCAATAACTTCGTTAACATTCATGTTGGATTGTGTTCCGGAGCCGGTTTGCCATGTTACTAGCGGAAATTGATCGTCTAATAAACCACTTAAAATTTCGTCACACACTCGCGCAATTAAGTCACGCTTGTGAGGCTCCAAAACACCAAGTTCAGTATTGGTGTATGCAGCGGCTTTTTTTAGTATCGCAAAACCTCGAACAATATCTAGAGGCATAGAGCCTGCTGGACCAATTTTAAAATTGTTTCTTGAACGCTCGGTTTGTGCCCCCCAATATTTATCAGCGGGCACTTTTATAACACCCATGGTGTCTTTTTCTTCCCTAAATTTCATGTGGTTGTTTTGTGCAAAAATACAAAAGCAGATGCACTTCTTTTGTTGTTCCGTAAAGAACCAATATGTACCTTTGTAAAAACTTTGACCATGATTGAATTTGATCAATACCTCGGCTTTTTAGCATTTTTGACCATACTTACCATTGGTTTTTGGCTAATGATATTCTTAATTACATTTGTTATTCCCTTCTGGTTAACAGGGAATTTGATGCAATGGATTAAAGAAAAACGCGGAAAGTCTAAGCGTAATTAAAGCTCATATCCTTCGCCATCCCCATAGCCGTCACCACCTCTACGCTGACGCTCTTTTTCTTG
Organism: Flavobacteriaceae bacterium; assembly: GCA_965661025.1. GTDB lineage: Bacteria > Bacteroidota > Bacteroidia > Flavobacteriales > Flavobacteriaceae > UBA7446. Next base: position 4,060 of record CBFICG010000052.1, read on the forward strand.
TCTGAACCTGTATGTAAAGGTGAGCCTATAAACAGGTTTTCTACGTTGATACTCTCCCTCTGTCAAAATGTTTCTTGTAGTAGACTTCCATTTAAAGATTTGCGTATTAAATACATCTGAAAAATTGAGGTTAAGCGTTGCATTTTCTTTAAATAAGTCTTTACTAATGCCAAGGTTAGCCCCTCCAAACGCTTTTCTGCTTCCAAAAGCAGATTGCGTTGGCCCTCTAAACCATACGTTAACTTGAGTATTTATATTCCCTAATAAGGTTAGATTATTTCTAAAATTACCAGTCCAACTTTTGTTCTCATTGTCAAAATTTAAACCTTCATATTCACCAGTTTCAATGCTTCTAAACAGGTTAAAACTTAAGTTTGTTCTCCATTTCGATGACCATCTTACAGAACTATTTGCTTCAATTCCTAATTGATCCCGGCGTCCAAGGTTTACAGGGAAACGTTTGATAACAGGAGTACTTTCGCCATTAACCGTGGCGAACTCCCCAGATTCCACAGAAATACGATTTTCTGGCTTTTCAGTTCTTCTAAAATAAACAGAACTGTTGAGCGAAAACTTTTTGAATTGCTTTAAATACCCAATATCAAAACCATTGCTGTAACTAGGTTTTAAATAAGGATTACCCTGAAAAAAACTTGTTTCGCTAGCACGTGATTGAAACGGATTTAAGCTGCGTGAACGCGGTCTAGAGATACGTCGGTTATAGCCAATCGTAATGTTTTCTGTTTCGGAAAGTTCAAATCCTAAATTTAGTGTTGGAAAAAAATCGCCAAATGTGGATGTGTTATTTTCACTTGTGGTTTTTTGAATAACGGTCATTGAAGTGTGTTCATATCTCAATCCAGTGAGAAATGAAAAACTCCCCCATTTTTTACCAAACTGCGAATAAAACGCATGAACTTTTTGATTAAAATCAAGGTAATTTGTTAAGTTCTGATTGATAATCATGACTCCATTTATATCTTCTTGCTGAACAACAAAACCTGTATTTTGATCTTCGTTTGTGGTGCGATATCCTGCCTCAAATTGGGTGTTTTTATCTATAGGCAAAACATAATCAACTTGTGCTAAAAACTGTTTCTGACCCTCTTCAGTATTATTTTCTTCAAGTAAGCCCAATGTGTTTTGGGGTACTAATTGTTGTGTTCTCAGGTCAGCGAATTCATTCTCTGTATTGTTTTCACGTTGTATGGTGATGTCAAGTTTGTGTCCGCTGCTATTAAAATTGTGTGTTACCGAAAGGCTTAGTTGTTTATTCAAATCAAAATCTTCTTCAATTTCTGACCGTAATGATGTAGTGATTGTTTTGGCTGATAAAAAATGGTTTTGATCGTTAAGGGTTTGATCGTCACCATCCCGATGATTTTGCACATACGAAAGGGTGTATTTTGTTTTTTCAGTTGGGCTAAAATCAAAACCAACATTGATATTAGTGCCTTGTCTTCTTCGGTCAAAACGGCGTTTTTCTATAAATTGATCATAGCTTGAGTTGTATGGGTACTTGTTGTCTTGAAAGGCACCGCCCACATCTGTGTTGTCTCGGTATCCGGAATTCGTAAAGAAATTAAACTTACCCGTTTTATAATTCAAACTTGCATTTGTACCATAGCTGTCAAATTTCCCTGCGGATACGTTAAAAACACCATTCAGTCCCTTCAGCGTATTTTTGGCTAGTATAATGTTTACAATTCCCGAAGTACCTTCCGCTTGATAGCGCGCTGAGGGCGCCGTAATTACCTCTACGCGTTCAATGGATTCTGCAGGTAAATCGGCAAGGGCATCAATGCCATTTAATCCCACCAACCCAGAGGGTTTTCCGTCAATAAGTATACGAACATTTGTGTTTCCGCGAAGTTCTAAATTTCCGTCTATATCAATTGAAAGCGAAGGTATGTTGTCCAACACATCTGAAACATTTGTACCCTTGGCGTTTAGATTTTGTCCTACATTATAAACCCTTTTATCGAGTCTAATTTCTACGTCAGCACGTCTTCCTACTAGGTCAACTCCTGCTAACTGATTTTCTTTTGGCGTAAGCTCTATTGTTCCAAGTGAAGTTTTTCGTGAGAGATTTGATTTTTCAAAAACCAATGTTTCATATCCAACATAATCAACTTGGATTTGAACATTTGCTTGTGGGCTTGACCCTGAAATAAAGCCATTTTCGTCTGAAACAGATCCGCCGATAATTTTTTGTGATTTGACATCCTTAAGTGTTAGGGTAGCAAAAGGGAGCTTATCTCCAGAAATTTTATCAACTACGGTTGCAGTCAGTGCATAACGGTTTTGGCTAAACCCAAAACATGAAAGTATGCTAAAGGTTATGCATAGAAAGTTCTTTATCATGTAATTTTTTTTCAAAAATATAGTTTTAAGTCACATAACCGACAGGCTGTGCTATAAAACTTTTAGTTGCTTCAGTTCATTTTTGAGTTGTTGTGCAGCTGTGTGGTGAATGCCGTGTATACCTGCTTTTTTGGCAGCCTCAACATTTTCTTGTTTGTCATCAATAAAGATTGCGTTTTCTGCTATTACGTTATACCTGTCAAGTGTTAATTGATAAATACGCGCGTCGGGCTTTTTCATTTTTTCTACTCCCGACACGACAATCCCATCAAACCACGACAAAAAGTCAAAACGCTCCAGTGCAACAGGAAACGTTTCGTGACTCCAATTGGTAAGTCCCAAAAGTTTGTGTTTGCCTCTTTCTTTCAACTGCTTTAAGAGCTCTACGGTTTCGGTATGTTCATATCCCAGCATGTCTTTCCAACGCTCATAATACATTCTTATGAGACGTTCGTGTTCTGGAAACAAAGCTACTCGTTCCTCAGTTGCTTGTTGGATTAGATACCCCGCATCTTGATTTTCATTCCATTCCCACGAGCAAATGGTATTAAGAAAATGATTCATTTTTTCAGTATCCCCTCGAAATTCTTTGAGGTAAACATAGGCTGGATTCCAATCAATAAGAACGCCTCCGAAATCAAAAATTACAGTGTCTATTTTTCCCATGGGCTATCGTTAGTATTTGGTTGTTGTGTCATTAAGTAGGCTTTAAGAAAACGATCTAAATCGCCATTTAGTACATCATCAACTGCAGCGCTTTCTTCTTGTGTTCGTACATCTTTTATCAGTTTATAGGGATGCAATACGTAGTTTCTAATTTGCGACCCCCACTCAATTTTCATTTTATTGGCCTCAATATCTTCACGGGCTTCCATGCGCTTTTGAAGTTCTATTTCATACAATTGTGATCGTAACATTTGCATGGCGCGTTCGCGGTTATCGTGCTGTGAGCGTGTTTCGGAACACGAAATTTGAATGTTGGTTGGTTTGTGTACCAACTGTACCTTGGTTTCTACTTTGTTTACGTTTTGCCCACCCGCACCACTAGAGCGTGCTGTGGTAATTTCAATGTCAGCAGGATTAATTTCAACTTCAATAGTATCATCCACAAGCGGATATACATACACCGAAGCAAAACTTGTGTGTCGTTTGGCATTGCTATCAAAAGGAGAAATGCGCACCAGTCGGTGAACTCCGTTTTCGCCTTTTAGCCACCCAAAGGCAAAGTCTCCATCAATTTCTAAGGTAACCGTTTTGATTCCTGCGACATCGCCCTCTTGGTGGTTAAGTTCCCTTACTTTAAACCCCTTTTTGTCTGCCCACATCTGATACATGCGCATCAGCATTGCAGCCCAGTCGCAGCTTTCAGTACCACCGGCTCCGGCAGTAATTTGCAACACAGCACTAAGCCCGTCTCCTTCGTCAGAGAGCATGTTTTTAAACTCCAATTCCTCAAAATGCGCAACGGAAATTTCCCAATGGGATTGAAGCTCAGCTTGTTCCACTTCTCCCGCTTTGTAAAACTCGTAAAGGACTTCAAGCTCTTCAACAAGTTGTGCTGCTTTTTCGTAATCGACAACCCATTGTTTTACGCTACGCAACTCGCGCATGTAATGTTCCGCAGCTTTGGAATCGTTCCAAAAATTTGGGTCTAACGTTTTTTCTTCCTTGTTGGATACTTCAATTTGCTTGGCATCGATGTCAAAGATACCTCCTTAGCGCACCTAGGCGCTCAATAAGACTTTTGAGTTGGTCGTATGTCAATTTTTAGTACATTTAATATTCAAAAATACATTATTATGTCCTCAAAAGTTCTTTTAGCTACTTATTTTTGTTGCTTATTTTTTAGTTGTACGCAAATGAAACTAACGCCACCCGATGCTTCTGCAGTGGAAAAAAAACTATCCATACATGGCGACACCCGCATTGATCCGTATTATTGGCTTAACGACCGTGAAAGTCCTGAAGTCATTCAATATCTTGAGGATGAAAACGCTTACACCAGAGCAATACTTAAACCAACTGAAAAGCTGCAGGAAGAACTTTTCACAGAGATGAAAGGGCGCATTAAGAAAGACGACAGTTCAGTGCCCTATTTTTTGAACGAGTATTGGTATATAACTAAATACGAGGAGGGAAAAGATTATCCGATATATACCCGAAAACACAAAACCCTAGATGCCCAAGAGGAGGTGTTGCTTGATGTAAATGAATTGGCTAAAGATTTGGCATACTGTCAAGTATCGGGATTGAGTGTAAGTCCAGACAATACCAAACTTGCCTATGGAATAGATACGCTTTCAAGACGAATCTATACTATTAAAGTTAAAGATTTAGCCACTGGGAACACTCTGGATGACGAGATTAATGGAGTGAGTTCTTATGCTGCTTGGGCTGCTGACAGTAATACGATTTTCTATACCGCTAAGGACGAGGAGACGTTACGCACTAATCGTATTTTTAGGCACGATCTAGGGCAAAGTCAAGGCGATGACACCATGGTGTTTGAAGAAAAAGACGAAACGTTTTACACCTTTGTCTATCCCTCAAAATCTAGAAAATTTATCATGATAGGCTCTACCAGTACCATGACTTCAGAGTATCAATTTTTGCCTAGTGAAACGCCAAAAGGCGCATTTAAAACCATTCAAAAACGTGAACGCGGATTGGAGTATACTGTAGCGCATTTTGGCGATACATTTTACATTTCCACCAATGCGGATAATAGCACGAATTTCAAATTAGTGAAAGCTCCTACTGCTGCACCGAGTAAAAAAAATTGGAAAGATGTACTGCCTCATCGTAAAGATGTATTGTTGGAAGATATAGAGCTTTTTCGAGATTTTATGGTTGTGGGAGAACGTCAAAATGGATTGTTACAACTCCGTGTTATACGTTGGGACGGAACAGAAGATTATTATCTTGATTTTGATAGCGAAACCTATACAGCATCGATGAGTACAAATCTCGATTTTGATGCGCATGTTTTTCGCTATAATTTTTCTTCGCTCACTACGCCATCAAGTGTTATTGACTACGATACCAAAACCAAAACCAAAGAAGTCAAAAAAGAACAAGAAGTTTTAGGCGGCACTTTCGACAAGAAGAACTACACTGCCGAACGCCTTTGGGCAACCGCAGCGGATGGTACAAAAATTCCGATTTCCCTTGTGCGCCACACAAATACTGAATTAACACCAGACACGCCGTTGTTGCAATATGGTTATGGCTCTTACGGAAACACCATTGACCCGTATTTTTCATCTGTTCGATTAAGCTTGCTAGACCGTGGTTTTGTGTTTGCGATTGCACATATAAGAGGCGGTGAATATCTTGGGCGTCCATGGTATGAGGACGGACGGATGTTGAAAAAGAAAAACACCTTTACAGATTTTATTAGCTGTTCCAAATTTTTAATTGAAAATAAATATACTTCTGCAAAGCATTTGTACGCTATGGGTGGTTCTGCCGGTGGATTGTTGATGGGTGCAATAATGAACATGGCTCCAGAACTTTATAATGGTATTGTAGCTGCTGTTCCTTTTGTAGATGTAGTTACCACAATGCTAGATGATAGTATTCCGCTAACCACAGGAGAATATGATGAATGGGGAAATCCAAACGATAAAGAGTACTACGATTATATAAAATCCTATTCGCCATACGATAATGTTGAGGCGTTGTCGTATCCTAACACCTTAATAACTACAGGTTTACACGACTCTCAAGTACAGTATTGGGAGCCTGCCAAATGGACGGCAAAGTTGCGCGATATGCATCAAGGAAGTAATTTGATTTTGCTTCACACAAACATGGATGCGGGGCATGGCGGTGCCTCTGGACGTTTTGAGGCACTTAAAGAAATAGCGATGGAATATGCCTTTTTATTGCAATTAGAACAAAACTAAGAAGCACCCTAAAATACTTAGTTTGATGAATTTTTGTAAATTCGCAAACAAATTATCCGCACCTAGTGTGTTACGATATGGCAACCAACAAAATAGATGCATATAATAATGCTTTA
>CBFICG010000053.1:0-10361 GCA_965661025.1 Flavobacteriaceae bacterium
AAGGTTATAATTAAAGTCATTCCCTGCAGCTCCGTAATAGCCTAGTGCAACTTCAATACCTTGATTTTGTACGGTTCCTGCATTCACTATTGGCACACCAGCACCCGGTGCCCATACACCAGTAAGTGCAGATGCTTGTGGGCTCAATAATAAGTCCTTCGTTTTTTTACGGAAAACATCAGCAGTAACAATGAGCTTTTGATCAAACAAACGCAAGTCCACTCCAACATTAGTGGTTTCTTGTTCTTCCCATTTCAAAATATTGTTTCCTAGCGTACCTGCAGCTGCGCCATATAATAAATCATTTATGGAATCTACATTGTCACCTGGATCAACAGTGGCTTGACCGTTAAGTCTCGTTACAAATCCAAAAGAATTAATTCTGTCATTTCCAATAATTCCATAGCTTCCTCGGATTTTAAATTGGTCTATCCAATCGATGTTTTGCATAAAATCCTCTTCAGCAATGTTCCAACCTACAGAACCTGAAGGGAAGAAACCAATATTGTTTCCGTTTAAAGTAGCAAATTGAGAGGATACATCGCGTCTAATAGCAGCAGAAAACAAATATTTTTCTTGATAGTTGTACTGCACTCGCGCAAAGGCAGAAGAAAGACGGCTATCAAACCAGTCATCTCCGTTCGCTAGTTGGGCTTCATTGTATCGGGGTTCAATCGTCATCCCTGCATCCCACACCGTTTGTCCCGGTTGGTTGGTTCCTGTAGTTGTTCTCCCTGTATTTCCGTAAAATAACCCCTCTGTTTGATATAGGGATGTTCCCAACAAGACTTTAAGGTTATGTACTTCATTAAAAGTCTCATCAAAAGTGATGTAATTATCCCACATCCAGTCGGTGTAGTTTACTCCGTTGTCAATTACCTCGTTGCCAATTACGTTAGCACCTTTTCCGTTTCCATAGTTTTGCTCTGGTCTAAATACATCATCTAAAACGGTAGCATGGTTGTAATTGAATTTAGATGTTGCAGTAAAATTATCCCAAAAGGTGTAATCTGCTCCAAAAATACCCGACAAACGTGACCCCTTTGAGGTGTTAAATGTATTGGCAATTTGAGCAACAGGGTTAATTAGCTCAATTTGCGAAACGTCATTAGCTAAGGCAAAATTTCCATCAGCATCATAAACAGGCATGGTTGGGTTAAGGTTCACCGCATTGTAAAGTACTGCGCCAATTCCATTTTCTTGAAGATTTTGCTTAGTCCCCTGAAAATAAAAAACATTAGCACCTAATTTGAGGTTGTCTAAAACATCATATTTGTAGTTTATTCGAGCGGTAATTCGTTCAAAGTTATTACTGGTCCCGCCGACAATACCATCTTGGTCTAAGTAAGAAACCCCAAAAGAATAGGAAGATTTCTCACCTCCGCCGTACGCAGATAAATTAAGTTCTGACATAGGGGCAACTTCAAACACTTCGTCTTGCCAATCTGTGCCTTGTTGTGGATATACAAAAAACTCGGTACGGTCTGCCGCATCATTTACGTATTGTGAAAAGTCAAAAGCATTCATAAGGTCAAGCTTTTTGCTTGTCTCCTGCAATGCTGTATATGCACTTAGTTGAAAAGTTAAATCTGTGTTTTTTCCACCAGATTTTGTTGTAATTAGAATCACTCCGTTGGCCGCTTGAACACCATAAATACCCGCTGTAGCGTCTTTTATAATATTAATCGTTGCGATATCATTCGGGTTGATGGCATTTAAATCCACAATTCGGTTACCATCCACTAAAATAAGTGGTGCATTGTTCCCATTGGTAGTTATTCCTCGAATTCTAATATTAAATCCGCTACCAGGTGACCCAGATTGTGAGGTTATATTTACCCCTGGAACTTGTCCTTGTAAGGCTTGTTCAGCACGAATTGGATTAAGTTTCTGTATGGTTTTAGCATCTATAACACTAACTGCTCCCGTTACTTCTTGCTTCCGCTGAGAGCCGTAGCCAATGACGACAATTTCATCCAAAGCGTCCGATGCTTTGGTTAAAGCAACAGAAATGTTCTTCTTGTTGGCAACAGCGAGTTCCTGAGTTTCAAATCCAATGTAAGAAATTACAAGTATGACATCACCTGAAACTCCTGCTAATTGAAAATTACCGTCAAAATTGGTTGTTGTTCCATTATTGGTTCCTTTGATTAAAACAGTAGCACCTGGCAAAGGAGCACCGCTTTCAGCTTCGGTAACCGTACCGCTTATACTTTGTGCAAGCGAAATGGTTGAGGCTAACAGAACAACCAAAATATTAATTGATAGTTTATTCATTGTTAAATTGATTTTGCTCAAATGTAACAAGACATTATTATTAGATTACAAAAAAGCATCTATACAATATGTATACAGTGCAAAAAAACAGGGTAGAAATTATTACTCTTACAATGAGATTATGTAATCGGTTAGATTCTGGTCGTGCTGAAGCGCTATTTTTTTACGCAATCGATAGCGTTTTATATCTACACTCTTTACCGAAATGTTAAGAAGTGGTGCGATTTCTTTAGAAGAAAGGTTAAGTCTTAAATAAGCACAAAGCTTTAAATCGTGATTGGTAAGCGCTGGATGGAGTTCTTTTAATCTCTTTAAAAAATCTTTATCCGCATTATCAAAAGCTTGTTCAAAGAATTCCCAATCGTCATCATTTTTTAAGGAACGCTTAATGGTACGTAAAACCCGTGACACGGTTGGGTTTGCAGCAGCAGGTTCTAAATCATTAAGTAGGGCATTCATAAATTGATTTTTTTTAATCATCGCCATGGTAGAAATCGCAAGCTCCTTGTTTTTTTGTTCGATATTGTCTTCAAGCTGTTCGTTTTTAAGACGCATAATTTCCTCATTTTGTTTTAGTGCCATCAAGTTGAGTTTGCGTTGATTTTCTTTTATGAGTTTTTCTTGCTCGCGTCTGTAATACTTGGTGTAACGAATGTTGACAAACCCAAAGAAGCTAAAAGTTATCAATGCATATACGGACAATGCAACGGTAGAAAAATACCATGGCCTACGAATTTTAAATGGTATTTGATGTGTTTGGCTACTTAATACATCTCCAACCATAGCACGTGCATTTAATGTGTATGATCCAAACCTAAGGTTACTAAATGTTACTGTGGCGTCTTCTGTCCATTTAGACCAGTTTTCAGAATATCCATCAAGTTTGTATTGAAAAAGTGCTTTGTCTGCAATATTGTTGTTTGTGATAAAATAGTGCGCCGATACAGAATTAAAATCTGCCGTAAGTTTTATTTTCGTATCAAATTCAACCTGTTGATTTTGGTTGGATATGTTGGATGCCAAAAATGCATTGAGCATAATATTTGGCGGATAGGATTTAATTTTTGAAGTATCAAAAACAAAAAAACCGTTTGATGTTCCAATAAGATATTCATCTTGCGAAACGTGACTGATGTTTTCAAAGCCTGTATTGGTCTTTCGCATATCGTAGGGAAGTGGAAATTTATTGACGATATACTCACTTGACAGTGCTCCTTTTTCAACTCGTATTAAATTATTTCGTTCAAAAACCCAAAGGAATTTTTCCCTGTCCACTACCATTTTCGCAGAAGTAAAATTATTCTCTTGAAATAGGGATGAAATAAGTTCGTTTTTTACAAATTGATTTGTTTGGGAGTCATACACAAAAAATCCATCGTTTGAAAAATAACACACATCCCCTAAAAATGAAATCATACTGCTGTACAAACTTGTTGGTACATTTGGAATGCTAACAATGGTTAGGGCTGCAGTATTTTTGTCGTTTAATAACAACTTAAACACTCCTTTATATTCATGACTGACCAATACTTCACGTGCATTAAGTACTTCTAAATATCGTGAAGAAATGGTAAAATTTTGAATCTGACGTACATAACGCAAGGTGGTAGGTGTTTTGTCAAAAAGGTGTAAGCCGTTGTATGTTCCTGCCAAGAGCTGGTTGTCGTTCAGCTCCCGAAAAAGCCACACTCCAGCAGCTGTGAAAAGGGGTTTTGCTTTAGCATTGAAAACTTGGAAAGCACCTTTATCGTGACCACAATACAAGCTGTTATTTAAAACCTGTAAAGACCATACCTGACCGTCTAGGCCTGAAACAGGCTTTAATGGCGCCGCAGAATCAATGGGCTTATAATACAACCCTTGATTTGTACCTACATAAAGAAAATTGTTAAAAATCTGGGTAGCATAAACAGTACCTATGGGTTCTTGTCCAAAGCTAAAAAACTGGGTGGGTGAAGCCAAAGGAATATATGATAGACCGTTATCTAACCCAAGCCATATCCCATCTTGATTGTCTGAAAACACAGTTAATACTGTATTGTTAAATAAGCCTTCTTTGGTTCCAATGTGTTGTAATAGCTCCCCAGTTGAACTAAGAATGTATAGCCCATTTCTTACCGAACCTAATACCAGTTGTCCTTGTTGGGTTTTTGTAAAACTGTACAAAACATCTTTGGCAAGTTGTTGGCTTAAACTAGGATTGAACGTTGAAATTAAATTTTTCTGTTTCAACAATAATCCGTTTTCTCTTGTAACAATTAAGGTCCCAATAGACGAACTGCTTAACCCTATCACCTGATTATAATTTAATTCGCTTGCAGATAAAAAAGGAATACCTTTTTCATTTAATATTCTATAAATCGATAGGTTGTTGTCTTGATAGTAGATATTGTCGTCTTCCACAAAAACTTTTAAAATCCCAGAAACAGGATTAAAAGTGGTTAAATCACGCGTAACTTGATTGTAAATAATGAGTCGATTTAAAGATTGAAACACCACAAACTGTTTGTGTGGCACTATATTCCAAACTTGTTCGTCTTCAATCATTTTAAAGTCAAGGCTTTTTGCCAAGGATGTATAGGAAAGTGTTCCGTTTTTTTGACGCAACCAATAGCCAAAATCCATATACGCACCAGTATACACAGCTGAGGAATTTACAAATACCGAACGCATGATGGTGTTGTTTGGTGTAGGATGCAGATTCCAATCAGAACCATTGAATTCCAACAATCCAAAGTTATTGGCTACATAAACTCTATTGTAAGAATCTTGAGAAATTTTCCAGTTCTGATTCCCCGCTTGGTATATTTCTGGAGAGAAATTTTGTATAGGCGGATGATATTGACAAAAAACAATATTTGCCCATAATATGCTTAATAACAACCCTTTAATTGAATAAAAATGCAAAATGCTTAGGTTAATGTAGATACAAACCTAAGCATTTTGCATGGAATTTTACATAGAATATGCTACCAAAAGAAGGCATACAAGAATGCTGTAATCACTACAACAATCATAGCGCCAATATTAAAGCTTGGTGGCGTAGCAAAAAGGCTTCTCGTTAAGGTAATTCCTTTTGGATCATCCCCTTTCCCTTCTACAGCACTAATCCCTACAATGACACCAATGGAAAGTAAAGTAGTTAATAGCATTTGTTGCATGAAAGGGATGTCTATAAATACGGAAGCATCAGACCAACCATTAGGAGCTATTTTAAAGTACATAGCAATAGGAATCGATAATATTACTCCCCAAATTGCAGCATTGTTTGTGGCTTTCTTATAAAATAGCCCCATTAAAAATGCTGCTAAAATACCTGGACTTACAACTCCTGTGTATTCTTGAATAAATTGAAAAACTTGTCCAAGACTTCCAAGCTGAGGAGCTAAAATCATCGCGATAACTAAAGCCACAAGACCTGTTAATCGACCAACGCGCACCATTTGTTTGTTTGTTGCTTTTGGGCGAAATAACGATTTGTAAATATCCATGGTAAATATGGTGGACGTAGAATTTATCATGGATGCTAATGATGATACAATTGCAGCTGCCAATGCGGCAAGTATTAGCCCCTTTAATCCTGCTGGGATAAAATTCTTGATTAACCAAGGTGCTGCATTATCGTTTGCAATATTTCCCGCATTTCCAACAAAACCTTCAGAGGCAAGTAGCCCTGTGTTTAATTCTCCCGTTACTGGATCTAAATTCATCACATAAGCAATGATTCCTGGAATAACAACAATTACAGGGATTAATAATTTCAAAAAAGCTGCAAAAACAATTCCTTTTTGTCCTTCTTTAAGGCTTTTTGCCGCAAGAGTTCGTTGAATAATGTATTGATTGAATCCCCAATAATAAAGGTTTGCAACCCACAAACCTCCAATAAGCACGCTCAATCCTGGTAAATCAAAATAGGCATCTTTTCCATTTGGCGTAATAATCTCTCCTTTAGAAAGAATCATTGAAAACCTTTCAGGTACAGCATTGTAAACATGTAGCAATCCATCCAAAGCACTGCCTGAATCGGTAACATTTGATAGTGCAAAATAGGTCATAAGCAACCCCCCAAAAATAAGCAGTACCACCTGTACCACATCTGTCCAAGCAACTGCAGCTAGGCCGCCCCAAAGTGAATATGCAGCAGCGAATAGCCCCAACCCAATGATACTATTAAGCAAAATACTCCCATCACCTGATCCCACTATAGTATCAAGTGCTTTTCCACCCAAATACAGTACGGTTGTCAGGTTTACAAACACAAACAGCGCAATCCAAAAAATGGCAAGGATTGTTTTGAGGTTACTACTAAAGCGTTTTTCAATAAATTCTGGAATGGTATAAAGGCCTTTTTCAATGAAAATGGGTAAAAAATATTTTCCAACAACAAGCAATGTAATTGCCGCCATCCATTCATAAGATGCAATGGCAAGACCAAGCGCAAATCCCGACCCCGACATGCCAATAAATTGCTCTGCCGAAATGTTTGCAGCAATGAGTGATGCTCCAATCGCCCACCACGGTAAAGATTTGCTTGCTAAAAAATAATCTTCAGCACTTTTTTCAGTACCCTTTTTTTGACGTGATACGAAAAGTCCGATTCCTAAGATAAGAAGCGCGTAAGCAATAAAGATGCTAATATCTAAAGATGAAATATCCATTTAATTGGTTTTTTTTTGATTAAACGGCATAAATGTACACTAAATCTTGGGATTGAAATAAAAAACAATTTTAATGAAAAAATAACATTTCATAAATTATTCATATTTTTAACAATAAAAATGAAAAATAGAAGAGCTTTTCTTAAAGACGTTTGCCCAACGGTAGCCTTTGCTTTTTTTGGTTTAAGTTTCCTTGAAGCCTGTAGTAGTGGATCTGATGATGATACTACAACAACACCCCCTGGAAATGGAACTGGATCTGGAAATGGGACTGGATCTGGAAATGGGACTGGATCTGGAAATGGTTCAGGTGGCACTGGCTTTACAAAAAACGGGAACACATATTCCATTGATCTTACACATAGTAACTTTAGCAACATAAGTACAGTAGGGGGATGGATGAATGGGCATAGCATTGGAATTCCTGCCTTGTTTTTACGCATTAGTAACGCTGAAATTCAAGCGTATACAAATGTTTGTCCGCATCAAGGGAATAACGACAATTGGACCTATCTTGCTGGTGATAAAAAATTCAGGTGCAATTATCATGGTAGACAATACAGCAGTGACAACTGTACATCGGGACTTTCTTGTTACAACCCCACCATTGATGATAATACACTTACCTTAACAATTAGTTAGTTATAATTCATCATATGTTATATTAACTGATACAATTGTTTTTAAATTATTTAACATTAATTTATTTTTTTGCTTAAAATTTAATTTTTATGCCCTCTTTAGCAGAACATACTACCCCACTAGATAAGCGCTTAAGGAAACACCTTCTACGAAGAGCGTGTTTTCAATACTCTAAAGAACAACTTGATGCGCTTGAGGGAAAGACCGCGGCCCAAATTCTGGATACTTTAATACAAACCAAAACATACACTTGGGAATGGCCTTATGACCCCATAACTACTAACAATCAATATGGCTCTAATAGGCTCGATGGCTCTTGGCTTGAAGACACTAATTGGACCTATGATAAATACATAAACCGTCAAGTGGCAAAGCGGAGTTTGGTAGCTGGCTGGTGGTGGTATAATGCCTTAAAGCAAAACACGGTTATAGATAAATTAACTTGGTTTTTGTTTACCACTTTTACGATATCAAAAGACGACGGCGCAGGAAGACCTGGGAATTATTTTGATTATCTGAAACTATTGCAATTTTATGCCGATAAAAGCGTAAAAACACTAGCGCGAAAAATCACTTTTGATAACTCCATGCTTTTTTATTTGGACAATGCTGATAACGAAAAGAAAAGCCCAAATGAAAACTATGCTAGGGAATTTTTAGAACTTTTTACTATTGGCAAAGGCGAACAAGTATCAGAAGGAGATTACACAAACTACACTGAGCACGACGTAGTTCAAGCAGCTCGTGTGTTCTCTGGTGTTAAAATTAATTGGAGTCGCGATAGTCATGACCCCGATACTGTAAGTCTCCCACATCATCCAAACGGAATTAGTAAAGGATGGATTAGCAGCAGTAAACACGATGCTGGAAACAAAACATTTAGTTATGCCTTTGACAATCAAACGATCACTGGCGGCTCTTATAATTCTGCTATCGAAAATGAGATAGATGCATTTGTTGATATGGTATTTGACAAAATTGCAACTGCTAAAAACTATGTACGAAAGCTATATCGTATGTATGTAAGAAGTGAATGGGGACAAGATGTTGAAGATGATATTATAACTCCATTAGCTCAGCAACTTCATTCAAATGGGTATAACCTATTGGATGTTTTAAGGACACTGCTTCTATCAAAACACTTTTTTGATTTGGATGACAACGACGCAACGAATGAAAACATTGGCGGTATTGTCAAAAATCCATTGCAGTATTTAAACGAATTAATTACGTTACTTAATATATCTATTCCTGATGCAACAGCGACCCCACCCGTTTTGGGTCAAACGCTAAACAACAGTGTTGAATATTACAATTTTTATCGGTTTTGGTATAATTTCTGCCACAATTCATTCTTCCCCTTATGCGGTATGGAGTTTTTTGCGCCAAACACGGTAGCAGGCTATCCGGGGGATTATCAATCTCCTGCTTACGACAGAGCTTGGTTTAATTCAAACAACATTGTAGCACGATACAATACCATTAATAGTTTTATTGGAAGAAATTACAATGACAGCTACGGCAATGGCGTAGATCAAATTAAAGGAGTTCAATACAACAAAAATGGAAATCCATGGTATATACGTATTTATACCTCATTCAATGTTCTTAATTTTATTGGACAGACTATTTCAGACCCTTTTAGTGCTCAATCGATCGTTGTTGAAATAGCAGATTTACTATATGCCGAATCAATTGACGAAGACAGAATTGCCTATTTCAAACTATTCCTTGTTCCAGAAGGAGAGCCTGACTATTATTGGTGGCAAGCATGGAACGAATGGGCCAGTACTGGAAACAGCGCGCAAGTAAAAAATCGATTGGAAAAGTTGCTCTCCAAAATGATTAATGCCGCAGAATTTCAACTCATGTAAATTATAATGATGAAAAGAAGAGATTTTATACGATTATCTGCTACGGCTTCAGCAATGGGCTTGTTACCCTCAGAGGTAGGGGCTGCCATGAAATTAGCCAATACTTCATTAAACTGTGATGTTTCAAACCGAAAACTCGTTCTTATTGAATTAAAAGGGGGTAATGATGGTTTAAACACATTGATTCCATACAATAACTATGGATACTACAAAGACACGTTACGTCCAAATATTTATATCCCTATAAATAATTATTCCAACCTTGCTGTGGATACTTCACTCTCTGGATCAAATCAAGATTTAGCCTTTAATCCAGCTTTACTTACGGGGAATAATGCAGGGTTTAAGGGATTGTATCAAGAGGGCATGCTTCGTGTTCTTCAGTCTGTGGGATATCCTGCTGCTAATAAAAGTCACTTTGCTTCCATAGATTTATGGGCAACAGGAAATGACGGTAACGGATGGGACAATGGAAAAGATAGCGGTTGGATTGGGCGTTTTATGGAAACTGCCTATTCAGATTTAATGCCAACAAATTATCCGATGGGCATTCAATTGGGTTCTAGCAACACTTGGTTAGGGTTTCATGCAGAGCACGAGCACGGCATGGCGCTAAATATTGAAGGACAAAATTCTGAAAATTTTTATACCGTTTTAAGTGGTCTTGCTGGACAAGCACCCGCGAATATTGTGCAAAACACGCATTATGGAGAAGAATTACAATATATTGTAAATACAGATGCTTTTGCCAATACATATGCTAATTCCATTGAAACGGCTTACAATGCTGGTTCCAACTACAACAATGCTTCTGGATACCCAAATACAGATTTAGCAGACCAGCTAAAAACTGTGGCAAGACTCATGCGTGGCGGTATAGATACTAAAATTTATATGGTTACCATTGGTG
>CBFICG010000054.1:0-10336 GCA_965661025.1 Flavobacteriaceae bacterium
ATGTTTGGTATCGGGGAAATACCTTTACCGATCCGATTAATGGAAAATCCTATCGCAAATTTTTGCCTTACGGTTATGTTAAAATTCGTACAAATGTCCTCAGTCCAGGTACCCTTTCTTTGGAACGCCACCGATTGATTTGGTTATATTTAAAAACCAAAACAGACTTTTTCAAAACCCCTGCTAAGGTACTTCATATGGCACCCGAAAAGGCGTTTGTTTCACGTTTAAAAAAATTACCGCATTTAGATTATATCAGCTGTGATTTGGAATCGCCACTCGCCGATATCAAAGCGGACATTTGCAATTTACCTTTTAAGGACGCTTCTTTTGATTGGATTTTGTGTAACCATGTTCTCGAGCATATCCCGAACGACACCAAGGCTATGCACGAATTATTTCGTGTGCTAAAGCCTGGCGGGAAGGCGTTGTTGCAAGTTCCGTTGAATCAAAAACGAAACACCACATTTGAAGACAATAGCATCACCGACAAGGCAGAACGCACCAAGGTTTTTGGACAGTACGATCACGTGCGGGTATACGGGATGGACTATTTTAACAAGCTGAAAACTGTTGGTTTTAAAGTAGATGCATTACAATATGGGAAAACGCTTACCAAAAAAGAACGCAAGCGTTATGCGGTAGTTGAAACAGAATATATACCTGTTTGTTTACGTCCTATTGAAGAGTATACGTAAAGCCATCGCTTGCTACAACCTCAACCGAATCTTTTGCTGCCAAAACCCAGAACGCTTCAACATCTTCTAAAGAATCTACTAAGACTTTCCCTTTTTGAAAGGGCATGGTCATGAGTGCTGTAGCGTAGGCATCGGCAAGCATTGTGTTAGAAGCAAGTACTGAAGTACTTAGAATATTACTTTTTACCGACTTCCCCGTTTTTGGATTAATGGTGTGAACGTACTTAATACCATTGATGTCGGTGCGGAATTTTCGGTAATTTCCAGAGGATGCTAATCCTTGGTTTTTTAATGGAAGTGTAGCTATAAATGACCTTGTTTTTTGTTGACTTGGATGATCAATGGCAACACGCCATGGGGTATTTTTTTGGGGGTGTATTCCCGCTGCATAAAGCTCTCCTCCTACTTCCACCAAATAATTTTGATACCCCAATGATTCTAGCATTTTGGCAAGTGCATCTACAGTATAGCCTTTTGCAATAGCATTAAAATCAATGTATATGCTTTTGTTTGCTTTATGTACGGTCGCATCATTTAACATGGAAATTCGATAAAGCCCTGTGATGCTTAGCAAACTATCAATTGCTTTATCATCAATGGTGTCTAGCGGTTTTGTTGGCCCAAAGCCATATGCATTAACCAATGCGCCCACGGTAGGGTCAAAATAGCCTTCTGTTTGTTGCCAAACCTTTTGAGCTGCACGGAAAACAACTTTAAAATCAGCATCTGCTTTGATGGTTTCTCCTCTGTTAATTTTTGAAATTATAGAGTTCGGCCAATACGTTGACATGGATTGATTCACACGCAAAAAAATAGCATCGATGGAGTCTATTACTGTTGGATTTTCCTTGACATCTCCATATAATATAGAATACGTAGTGCCGAGGGCTTCACCTTGAGTTCGTTGAAGGGTTATTTCGTTTTGACATGCCAAAAAAAAGATGGCGATAACAAAAACGCTATATTTCTTGCAACCCTGTATAATTGATAGCGTACGGTTCATTTTTATCTAGTGGTTTATCATAATCTGTGGCATGAGCAAAACCAACTCCTGCAAAATAGGTCTTTGCCTTAAATTTGGCAGCATGTGATTTTACTTCCCCCATTAGTTTAGCGTCAAAGACTTTAGGGTTGTCAGGATAACACACATGACGCACCACCACAAAGTGAAGCGTTTTGTCTTTTGCACACACAAATTGGGGGTCTTTTTGGGGTTCGCTATTCACGGCTAAAAACTCAAAACCATTGGCTTCTAGCGACTCGCCCACCGTAGTCATGGCAAGTTGATGCAATTCGTTATCTGTTAGCGAATTCATGCTGTAAATTTAACTAAAAAAGAGGCCGAAGCCTCTTTTGTATTATCCTCCAAAGTCGTCGAAACGAACATTTTCGTCTGGCACGCCAAAGTCTTCTGCCATTTTTTCAACAGCTTGGTTCATCAGTGGTGGTCCACAGAAATATACTTCAATGTCTTCGGGTGATTCGTGATCATTAAGGTAGTTGTCAATAACCACTTGGTGCACAAACCCAATAAAGCCATCGCCTTCTCCGTCGAGTCCATCTTTAACCTTCCAGTTGTCCTCTTCCAAAGGTTCAGAGAGTGCGATATAGAATTTGAAATTTGGAAAATCACGTTCTAACGCACGGAAATGCTCGGTGTAGAACAATTCACGCTTAGAACGTCCACCATACCAAAAGGTTACTTTACGTCCTGTTTTTAAGGTACGGAACAAATGGTATAAGTGCGAGCGCATAGGTGCCATCCCTGCTCCACCACCAACATACAACATTTCTGCCTCAGAATGGTTTATAAAGAATTCGCCGTAGGGCCCTGAAATGGTTACCGGATCTCCAGCTTTAAGCGAGAAAATATAAGACGATGCCACGCCAGGGTTTACATCTGCCCAACCGTTCTTGGCGCGGTCAAAAGGAGGTGTTGCAATACGAACATTAAGCATGATTTCTTTACCCTCAGCAGGGAAAGAAGCCATAGAGTATGCACGCTCTACAAGCTCAGGATTTTTCATTTTTAAATCCCATAACTTAAACTTATCCCACTCCAATTTAAATTTGTTAAGATCTTCGGGGTGTTCTTCTGGGTGTGCAGAAATATCGATGTCTTTAAAATCTACCTCACAAGCAGGAACTTCAATTTGAATATACCCCCCAGCTTCATAGTGCATGTCTTCTGGAATCTCTACGACAAACTCTTTGATAAAGGAAGCTACATTCCAGTTACGAACTACTTTGGCTGCAAATTTCTTAATTCCAAATACCTCTTCAGGCACTTCAATTACCATGTCTTCTTTAACTTTGACTTGGCATCCTAAACGCCATCCTTCGGCAATTTCTTTCCTAGAAAAATGCGGTGCTTCTGTAGGAAGAATTTCACCTCCGCCGTCTTTGACAATACATTTGCATTGAATACATGTGCCACCACCACCACAAGCAGAAGGCAAGAAAATTTTGTTATCTCCAAGAGTTGAAAGTAGGGTACTCCCTGATGAAACTTCCACATCTTTTTCTCCGTTAATAAAAAGCTTTACAGGTCCTGAAGGCATTAAGCGCGCCTTTACACCTAAAAGCATTCCCACCAATAAAAATGTAATGGCTAGAAAAACAACGATACTTGCAATAATAACTGTAATATCCATAGGGTTGTTATAATTTGATTCCCATAAAACTCATAAATCCAATAGCCATCAACCCTGTAATGATAAAGGTGATGCCCAAGCCACGCAACGGCGCAGGAACATTTGAATAGGCAATTTTTTCACGTATGGCGGCAATGGCCAAAATGGCCAATAACCACCCAATTCCAGAGCCAAAACCATACACAGCTGACTCACCAATTGAAGCAAAATTCTTTTGTTGCATAAACAACGAACCGCCCAAAATCGCACAATTTACCGCAATCAGTGGTAAGAAAATACCAAGCGCCCCGTAGAGTGCTGGAGCAAATTTCTCCACAATCATTTCAACCAATTGAACCATAGAGGCAATTACGGCAATGAACATAATAAAACTCAAAAAGCTTAAATCTAACACTGCATACTCTTCCCCTAACCAGGACATTGCGCCAGCCTTTAACAAATAGTTATCCAATAAATAATTGATTGGAACGGTGATAGATAAAACAAAAATTACAGCAAAGCCCAAACCCACTGCTGTTTTTACGGTTTTGGATACCGCCAGATACGAACACATTCCCAAGAAATAGGCAAAAATCATGTTCTCGATAAAAATACTTTTTACGAAAAGGTTGATATAATCCATGGCTTAGTTTTTTTCGATGAGTTTTCGGTTTCGCGCACGTTGCACCCAAATAATTAGACCAAGCGTGATTAACGCCATAGGCGAAAGCAGCATTAGACCATTATTTTCGTATCCCATTTCATAAAGCGCATCTGGGATTACTTGATACCCATATAATTTTCCCGAACCCAAAAGCTCACGAAAAAAAGCAACGGCAATAAGCATAAAGCCGTATCCTGCAGCATTACCAACACCATCCAAAAATGATTTCCAAACACCATTCCCAAGAGCAAAAGCCTCAAGGCGACCCATAACGATACAGTTGGTGATAATCAATCCAATAAAAATGGAAAGTTGCTTGCTAACATCGTATGCAAAAGCACGCAATACTTGATCTACAAGAATTACCATGGAAGCAACCACCACCAATTGCACAATGATTCGAATTCGGTTTGGTATGGCATTTCTCAATATGGAAACAATAACATTACTCGCCGCCATTACAGCGATTACCGAAAGGGTCATTACAACGGCAGGTTTTAACTGCACTGTAATAGCTAAAGCAGAACAAATACCCAAAACTTGTACGGTAATAGGATTATTATCGTCGAGTGGGTCTTTAAGCAAGGCGCGGTTTTTCTTTGAGAAAAGCGGCTCGCGCTCTTTGGCAACAAAGAAAACAGCAGGTTTTTTATTTGGTTTTGGTTGTGACATAATTAGTTATTGTATGCTAAGGCGTTCTCTTTTAGATATGGCAAATAGTGTTGTAGACGTTCTAAAATCATATCAGAAACACCATCACCGGTAATGGTTGCACCTGAAATGGCATCAACCTCGTGGTCGTCTTTGTCAGTGTCGTTAGGGTCGTTGTTGGTTTTAGAAACATTAATTCCTACCAAACTACCCGATGTATCAAATATTTTTTCATCAACAAAGCGATTCATAAACCAATGCTGTGTGATTTCAGCTCCCAATCCTGCAGTTTCGCCTTGGTGATCAAATACCACTCCTTTTATAGAATTCTTGTCTTCGTTTAGCGCAATGTAACCCCAAATGGCATTCCATAGTCCCGCACCACGTAGTGGAATGATATAGTATTGGGTTTCTTCAACAGCTGCTACATATAAGGGAAAACGCTGATTGTTTGCGTCTTTCTTAATCTCAAGTGCTAAATTAATATCAGAAAAAGCATCCACAGCATCATCTACAGTACCGTCGTTTCGCAATGCCAACTGCTCCACTATATAGTTATTGAACAATTCCTCTGCACCTTCTCTGTCAGTTTCAATGCCGATAGTAGCTAAGATATTTTGCATTTTTTCTTTGCGGACATTTTCCGCTTGAAGGTCTTTGAGTGAACTTGCCGTAAAAGCAAGTACAGAGGCCACTACCAAAACCATGGCAGCAGCAAAACCAAAAGTATATGCGTTCGAATCTCTGTTCATGATGCAGGAGTTAAAGATGCGTTAAGACGTTTTTTACGGCGTTTGATGTTTCCTTCAACTACATAATGGTCAATTGTAGGTGCAAAAACATTCATCAATAAAATTGCCAACATTACTCCTTCTGGGTATGCTGGGTTAAATACGCGGATAAGAATACAGAAAAGCCCAACAAGGATTCCATAAATCCATTTTCCTTTGGTAGTTTGTGCAGCAGAAACAGGATCTGTTGCCATAAATACGATACCAAATGCAAACCCGCCTACAATAAGATGGTTTATCCAAGCAAAAGACATCAGTGCATTTGCACCCCAAAGATTAAACAAGAAAGCCGTAACGGCTGCGCCTAGAACGCCACCTACCATAATGCGCCAACTTCCAACACCCGTAAGAATCAGAATGGCAGCACCTACCAACACCCAAAGTGTTGAAGTTTCTGCAATAGAACCTGGAATAGCTCCCATAAACATATCAACCATGGAATAACTAACATCATTGCCAGCAGCGAGGCTTCCCAAAATTGTCTCGCCTGAAATTCCGTCAACATTACTTGCTTCAGAAACCAAAACTTTGTTTCCTGACATATAAGTTGGATATGCAAAAAAAGCAAAGGCACGAGCCGTCAGCGCAGGATTGAGTATATTCATTCCCGTTCCTCCAAAAGCTTCTTTTGCAATTAATACCGCAAAAGCAACAGAAAGCCCAACCATCCAAAGAGGAATATCAACGGGCATAATCATTGGAACTAAAAGAC
The DNA here is from genome assembly GCA_965661025.1 of Flavobacteriaceae bacterium. Lineage (GTDB taxonomy): Bacteria > Bacteroidota > Bacteroidia > Flavobacteriales > Flavobacteriaceae > UBA7446. Next base: position 6,150 of record CBFICG010000054.1, read on the forward strand.
CCGTTACCAAATACCCTTCGTTTACTTCGTGGCCACGATACACAGCAAAAGCAAACTCAATGGCAAGTCCAACACCATATGAAACCGCAACCATGGGCATAATTTTTAGTGCGCCATGGAGCAACGCATCCCAAAAGTTAAACGCAATTCCAGATTGAATAAAATATTGGTACCCCGTGTTGTAAATACCATAAATAAAGGCAGGCAATAAGGCAATAATGACGGTAACCATCGTGCGCTTCAAATCAACACCGTCACGGATGTGTGCCCCTTTGTGTGTAGTGTGATTGGGTACAAATAAAAATGTATCAAAAGCGTTGACCGCAGGGGCAAAACGCTCCCATTTTTGACCTTTACCAAATGGCTTTTTTAGGGCATCTATTCGTTCGCGTAGTTTCATAAATTTCTATTTAACCAACTTCTTTAATCATCAAATCTAGCGCCTCGCGAATAATGGCTTGCGCTTCTATCTTAGAAGTACTTGCATAATCTACCAAAGCAAAATCTTCAGGGGCAACTTCGTAAATGCCAAGTCCTTCCATTTTTTCAATATTTTGTGCCATACATTCTTTTAACAATTGCATTGGAAAAATATCCATCGGCAAAACTTGTTCCATTTCGCCAGTAACTACCAAGGCACGTTCTTCGCCATTCATGTTGGTGTCTAAAGCGTATTTCCGTTTTGGCAACAACCACGAAAGCGAGGTGCGTGACATACTAAAAATCTTAGTCCCTACAAAAGGCAACCAACCGAACATACGGTAATGATTCCCTTCTGAAAGCACTGAAAGTGTGTTGTTGTAAAACCCAATATTTCCATCTGCGTGGGTCGTTGTGCCCGAAAGTACGTCGCCGTTAATTATACGTACTTGCCCGTTGGAAGAAACACCTACTTTTTCTAGAAGCGGCGCAACCGCAGCCCCAATACGCGTCTTTAAATAAGAGGGTTTATTGACTACTGGCCCCGCAACGGCAACCGTTCTTGAGGGGTCAAATGCTCCCGAAGTAAAAAAACGGCCAATAATAGCTACATCCTCTGCATTTACAACCCAAACTGATTCGCCTTCATTAACAGGGTCTATGTGATGAATTTGCACACCCACGTTTCCTGCAGGGTGAATCCCTTTAATACGATGAATTTCAGCACCCACTACGTTTGATAAAAATGAGCTATCATTAGCCGCAACAGAAAGGTGCACTTTTGGTGCCAATTTAGAAAGTACATGAATTCCCTTTTGAAAATCTTCTTGCTGTTCATGCAATACAAATGCAACATCGGCAGCAAGTGGTGCGGTATTAAATCCAGAGATAAAAATTCCCTTGGGTGTGCTTTCAGGATTGGCAATTACATCGTACGGACGTTGCTTTATAAATGGCCAACAGCCTGAAGCCAGCAAATGTGCTTTTACATCAGCTTTGCTGAGTTTGTCAAGCGCAAGTATTTTATGCTTTACTGTTTTGTCTTTTCCGTCTGAGTGTAAACGGATCTCTAAAATACGCCTTTTTGCTCCCCGAACAATTTCAGTTAATGTTCCACTTACAGGGGAAACAAATTGCATTTCAGGATTTGCCTTGGAGAAAAACATAGCTTGTCCCACAGAGACTTTTTCTCCTTCTTTTACAAGCATTTTGGGAACTACGCCATGAAAATCATCAGGGTATAGGGTATAGTTATCCGACGTGTTGGACGTTTTAAGGTCTTTTGTTGCTTCGCCTTTCAAAGGGATTGATAGGCCTTTTCGCATTGTTATGTCAGCGGACATGTGTGGTTTTTTTTGCTGTGCAAATGTAAGGTACAGCACGTAAAAAATAAAGAATTATCCAACGTAAATCCATAAATTTATCAACCGCTAAATAGTTTGTTTAACTTTGTATATATGCGCTTTTCAGGTAAAGTCGATTTCAAATCTGAAAAAACAACTCTGACCCGAGTTGTTTCAAAACTATCCCTTAGACAAAACCTATTGGTGCTTTTGCTGTCCGCAAGCAGTTTTGCACAACCTTTAATAGAACTTTCACCCCCCGAGCACATAAAAAGCGTTCTTTTTTATGCAAATGAACAAACCACTGCTTTGCCCATCGTACCGCTCAATGAGTCCATTACGCTGCGATTTGATGATTTGAATGCAGACGACAGCGCGTATTACTACACTGTAGAACGCGCCAATGCGCATTGGGAAAAAAGTGATTTGTTTAGGGCTGATTTTATGGACGGTTACGATGATATTCGTATTCAAGATATCTCGTATTCGGTAGGCACATTACAATCATATATTCATTATAAGTTAGAGCTTCCAAATGTACAAACACGCCTCACAAAAAGCGGGAATTATGTCCTAAAAATTTGGGATGAGACGCGAAATCTTGTGCTCCAAAAACGATTTGTGATGGTTGATGAAGTTACATCCTTAGGGGTTCGAATTAAGCGTGCCCAACATATAAATGAAATTCAAACACACCAAAGTGTGCATCTTAATTTGAATACTGATGGACTAAATCTCCGCATTCCTGAACAGCAGTTAAAGATTTTTGTGGCGCAAAACCAACAATGGCAAACGTGGCGTTCGGCTGGAAAGGCAACCTACACATTGGGAAATACAATGACATTTACCTACAAACCCGAAACCCTTTTTGCAGCGGGGAATGAGTATCACTTTTTTGAAACGCAAGACATTCAAGGTGGGGGTGGAAATGTGGCATACGTACTTCGCGACAGTGTATTTGTTTCTGTTTTGGGACCACAATGGGTTCGGGCAGGACGCCCGTATACCTATGCACCAGACATCAATGGAGATTTTCGCATCAACAACTTCCAAGGGTCAAATCCGCATACAGAGTCTGATTACAGCATGGTCGTGTTTTCACTTTTTGCCGAAGATTTTTTGTTTGATGCCGAGCATTTTGTCGTTGGGGATTTTAATCAACATATCAAAAATGATAAATTCAAGCTTCATTTTAACCCCGAAACGGATCGTTTTGAAGCAAAAGTTTTACTCAAACAAGGCATCTACAATTATAAATTTGTGAGTAAAGATTTTGAAGAAAATTCTTACGACAACCTTATTTCAGGAAATTATTGGCCCACAGAAAACACCTATTGGGCGTTTGTGTATTTTCGTCCGCTCGGTGCGCGTTGCGATGAGTTGATTGCGGTTGGAAGTGCAAACTCAAAAGATATTGGTTTATAGTTAAAATTACTACCTTTAGCACTATGATTCAACAAGTAACCCAAGGAATACGCATCTCTGTCATTTCGTTTTTTGAAGGCACATACTTCAAAAACTATCGATTGCATTTTTCTTTTGGTTACCGTGTTTCCATTTCAAATCAAGGTAAAGACATTGTCCAATTGCAGTCCAGGCACTGGAAAATTTTTGATGCACTTAAGGCAACCTCAATTGTTGATGGCGAAGGTGTTGTAGGCAAAAAACCTGTTATCAAACCCGGACAGGTGTATACCTACCAATCGGGTTGCTTACTCTCCTCTCCACTTGGAGCTATGCAAGGTCACTACAATATGATAAATCTTGCTACTACAAAAAATTTCAGAGCCTATATACCAAAGTTTGAATTGAGTCCTCCTTTTGCATTAAACTAAGCTTAAATGTAACATCATGACCAATGGTTTTTTTTCAGTACCCCTTCCTGTAAACGAGCCCGTTCTAGAGTATCGTAATGGAAGCCCAGAACGCGTTGAAGTACTCGCAGCTTACAAAGAATTGCGCAATACCCCCGTAACTGTTCCGCTCTATATTGGCGCTGAAAAAACAGTTACAGAAAAGCGTGCAAATATGGCTCCTCCGCACGACCACCAACACTCGCTGGGGACCTACAGTGTAGCCGAAAAATCACATGTAGAAAAAGCCATTACTGCGGCACTTGATGCAAAGAGTAAATGGGAGGCTATGTCGTTTGAGCATCGTGCTTCCATTTTTTTAAAAGCTGCAGATCTTACAGCGGGACCATATCGTGCTAAAATCAACGCCGCAACCATGTTGGGGCAATCAAAAAACATCTACCAAGCAGAAATTGATGCCGCTTGTGAATTTGCAGATTTTTTGCGTTTTGGTGTAGCGTTTGCTGCAGATATTTATGCACAACAACCCATTCAAGGAAAAGGAGTCATAAACCGGTTGGAATACCGTGCTTTGGAAGGATTTGTATATGCTGTAACGCCATTTAATTTT
>CBFICG010000055.1:0-10252 GCA_965661025.1 Flavobacteriaceae bacterium
TTTATTTACCAAAATCAATTGCTGATACCGTCCTTGATGGAGTCATAAAAAACATAAAAAACTTTACTGTTGGTTCCCCAGAAGACATGAATAATTTTATTACAGCTGTTATTCATGAACAATCTTTTGATAAACTTGTAACGTATATTGAACAAGCCAAAAAAGATAAAGACGTAGAAGTATTAGCAGGGGGAACTTTTGACAAAAGTACTGGTTACTTTGTACATCCCACATTACTCAAAACAACAAATCCGCATTACACCACAATGGAAACCGAACTTTTTGGTCCTGTGGTAACTGTGTATGTGTATAAAGATTCGGAATGGGAAGCCACCTTAGCATTGGTCAATACCACTTCGGACTATGGACTAACAGGTGCTATTATTGCACAAGACCGCATGTTTATTGAAGATGCGTCAAAAAAACTCCGCCATGCAGCAGGCAATTTCTATATTAATGATAAGCCAAGCGGTGCTGTTGTTGGGCAACAACCTTTTGGGGGGAGTCGTGCCTCAGGAACAAACGACAAAGCGGGTTCGGCATTAAATCTTTTGCGTTGGGTTTCACCGCGATTGATTAAAGAAACACTTGTCCCCGCAACAGATTATCGCTATCCCTGTATGGACTAAATTGGCAAGTAAACTACTTGCTTTGTTTCGAAAAAATCTTCGTTGAAAAAGTCAGCCAAAGCAGTCGTTTGTGCTTTTGGAAAAGAAGCTAGTTCCTCTCGTAAATTACCCCCCTTGAGATACAAAATACCATTTGCGCGTTTGTGTTTATGGGAAATACTGATTTTGTCTTGCACCCAAGGCACAAAACGTTCCATGCGTGTGACGGCTCTACTCACAACAAAATCGTAGATACCCTCAACCGCCTCGGCTCTTTTGTGAAATGCACTGACGTTTTGTAATTCTAATGCATTAGCAACTGCTTTGACGACTTTTACCTTTTTACCAATGGAATCTACAAGGTCAAATTTTACCTGTGGAAACATTATAGCTAACGGAATTCCAGGAAAGCCTCCACCTGTACCAACATCCAAAATTTTTGTGCCATCAACGAAGGATTGCACCTTAGCTATCCCCAATGAATGCAATACATGACGGGTATAGAAATGCTCCATATCGTTGCGCGAAATGACATTAATACGCTGGTTCCAATCGGAATAAAGCGGCAATAGCGCCTCAATTTGATCTTTTTGCAACGGACTTAGATTGGGAAATTGATTTATTATTGTTGTTATCATAGTGTATTGCACAAAAATACGGAAGCTGTTAATTAAAAATTTGTTTTCGTTTTAATCAAGAGAGTATATTTGGCAAAATTTTAATTGATGAGTCAACCACTATCAGAGCGCATAAAAAGTTTGCCTGCATCGGCAACCTTAGCGATGGCTGCAAAAGCCCGAGAGTTAAAAAACGAAGGTAAAGATATCATTGGACTTAGTCTAGGAGAGCCTGATTTTAATACACCAGCATTTATCAAAGAAGCTGCCATTGCAGCTATTGAAGCAGATTATAACGCATACACTCCAGTAGACGGATATGCGGAGCTTAAAGATGCTATTTGCACCAAATTTAAGCGCGATAATGGACTGGATTATAGCCCAAACCAAATTGTTGTTTCTACAGGGGCAAAACAATCGATTGCAAATGCAGTTCAAGTACTTATCAATCCTGGAGACGACGTATTGCTTGTAGCTCCTTATTGGGTAAGTTATTCAGCAATGGTAATTCTCGCTGAGGGGAATCCGATTGAAATTCGTTCAAATATTGATACCGATTTTAAAATCACTCCGAAACAACTAGAAGCTGCAATAACTCCCAAGACAAAATTGGTAATGCTTAACTCGCCTAACAATCCAAGTGGATCGATGTACACCAAAGCAGAATACGAGGCTTTGGCTGCTGTTTTAGAAAAGCATCCTAACATTTACGTGCTGTCTGATGAAATTTATGAACACATTCACTATGATGAATCAACACCTTTTAGTTTTGCCGCCATTCCCAGTATGTATGAACGTACCATTACAGTAAATGGACTTGCAAAAGCCTTTGCCATGACAGGTTGGCGTATTGGGTATTTGGGAGGTCCAGCATGGATCGCAAAGGCCTGTACCAAAATTCAAGGACAAGTAACAAGCGGCACTAACTGTATTGCACAGCGCGCTGCGATAACGGCGGTTTTAGCACCTGTTAGCAAAATCAAGTATATGGTAGACGAGTTTGATTTTCGTAGAAAACGCATTATTGATTTGTTACAAGATATTGAAGGATTTACGGTGAATGTACCCAAAGGTGCTTTTTATGTATTTCCTGATGTTTCATCCTTTTTTGGAAAAAAATTAAAGGGAAAGCAGATAGAAAACGCATCTGATTTTGCTATGTATTTATTGGAAGAAGCCAATGTAGCCACCGTGACTGGCGATGCATTTGGTTGCCCAAACAATATCCGTATTTCATATGCAGCTTCACTTGAAGAAATTGAGGAAGCAATTCGAAGAATTAAAGAAGCCGTGAGTTAGTGCTTACGCCAGTAGTAAGGTGTGAGTAATATTAAAACGGTAAACAATTCCAACCTGCCGATTAGCATCAGTAGGGCGCACCACCATTTTCCAAGTGTGGGCAACGATGCATAGGTTGAGGCAGGACCTACGTCGCCCAGTCCAAGTCCCACGTTACCCAAAGAGGCCGCAGCTCCACCAATTGCTGAAGTGAAATCTAACCCCAAAATACTAAGTACACCCGCCCCGATGATAAACAAAATCATATAAAGGATAAAAAACGCCAATACGTGATACACGATAGACTGCTCAATTGTCACCTTATTAAGTCTAACCATCAAAATGGCGTTGGGGTGTAGCGCGCGTTTAAATTCTAAAAATCCGTTTTTGATAAGAATAAGGTGACGCATAACTTTTACACCCCCCGAAGTAGATCCTGTAGAACCTCCCAAAAACATCAACCCAAAAAAGAGCATAGTAACAAAAGGCGACCACGCCGTAAAATCGGACGTTACCAATCCCGTAGTAGTTATCACTGCCACAACTTGAAATAAAGCATGTCTAAACGACTGCTCCAACATGGACCAAAACGATGAGTCTACCATTGCATATGCACCATTTTTGACCAATGACATGGTTACAATAAATACAAAAGCACCTATAAAACCAGCATACCAACGAAACTCTGTATCCAAAAAAACACGTTTAAATTTACCCTTTATTGCATAGTATAACAATACAAAATTACTTCCTGCTAAAAACATAAAAAAGATGGTAATATATTGGATGTGAGGAATATCATTCCAATATCCTAAACTTGTGTCTTTGGTTGAAAAACCTCCTGATGCCATGGTGCTCATAGCGTGGTTAATGGCATCAAAAACAGACATTCCTGAAAGAGAAAGCAACAATGCATTTACCGCGGTAAGGCTTACGTAAATCAACCATAATCTTTTGGCCGTATCGCTTATTCTAGGATGCAATTTATCGCCACCCAAAACGGGTGCTTCTGCACTAAAAAGCTGCATACCACCTATCCCTAACAAGGGCAGAATAGCTATGGCCAAAACAATAATTCCCATACCGCCCATCCAGTGTGTGAGAGAACGCCAAAGAATGATACTTTTTGGTAACGATTCGATATTGTCCATAATTGTAGCACCGGTTGCAGTATAGCCCGACATGGTTTCAAAAAGCGCGTCGGAAACCGAAGAAACGGTATTGGTAAACACAAAAGGCAACATTCCAAACACTACCATGGTGAGCCACCCAAGTACCACAATCACATAGCCTTCACGTTTTTTGATTTCTTTCTTATGATTTCTGGTCAGTCCCATAGCAATACCAGCAGCAATAAGATTTACCGATAAGGCAATGAGCATACCACGTGTAATGCCATCGTCCATCAAATAACTACTTAGTGTCGTAATTGCCATAAATAGCGAGTTGAACAGCAATAGCAATCCAAGAATGTGTGTGATAAGTTTGAAGTTAAAACCCTTCATGGATTATAAAAAAAGTTGTTCTACTCTTCTGATGGACTGTGGTAAACAGCACACCAATACAAGGTCTTCTTCTTGGATTATAAAATCGCCTAAGGCAATAATTCCTGCGCCATTTCGAACAACACCTCCTATGGTTGCTGTTAAGGGAAAATCCAAGTCCTTTATGGCTTTACCAATTACTTTGGCTTGGGACTTTACTTTAAACTCTACGATTTCAGCATCCATGTTGTTTAGCTTTGCAACATCGACTACTTCTCCCCTTCTAATATACCTGAAAATGGTATTCGCAGTAAGCATTTTTTTATTTACCAACGTATCTACACCTATCGACTTGGTAAGCTCAAAATAGTCCATATTTTCAATAAGCGCAATGATTTTTGGCACTTGCTTCGACTTTGCCATCAAACACGACATAATATTTGTTTCAGCATCGTTGGTTACCCCTAAAAACGCATCCATTTCATCGAGATTTTCTTCAAGTAGTAACTCAACATTACGACCGTCTCCATGTATGATAAGCGTATCGGGAAGGCGTTCAGCCATTTCAATAGCACGTTCTTTATCAAGCTCAATAAGTTTAACATTGATGCCGCGCTCGCAAAGGTCTTCTGCTGTTTTAAACCCAACACGACCACCACCCAAAATCATCACATTTTTGATTTTATTTTTGATCTCTCCGGTAAGACTATACAGCTCGGAAACGCCTTGTGGAAGCGTAGTAAAATAAACTTGATCGCCCTGTTCAAAGCAAGTATCTCCACGTGGAATAATGGTGTTTTGTGATGCAGTACGCTTTATGGCGATAGGCATAAAGTGAACGCCCGGAAAGACCGATGCTGCCTCACGAACTGTTTTGCCAATAAAGGGCGCATTTTCTTCTAAAGTGGTCCCCATCATGGTAAGTGCCCCTTCTTCAAATTCGTGGCTGTTTTCAAAGGCGGATTGATCAATAAGCAATTGAATTTCTTCGGCAGCCAACTCCTCAGGTGAAACCAACTCGTCTATTCCCAAAGCTTGAAAGTCTACGTCATTCTTATATTTTTCAAATTCGATATCTGTAACACGTGCAATGGTACGCTTACAACCCAGCTGTTTTGCCAACAAACAACACATCAGATTTGTAGTTTCAGATGGGGTTACGGCAATCATCATATCTGACTTTTCAACACCTGCAGTTTTCAGAGTAGCTAAAGCAGAAGGATCGCCTTTTACCGCACGAATGTCAAGGTTGTTGTCCGCGTAGTTTAACGCTTCTTTGTCTGCGTCAATTAGCGTAATGTTCTGTGCCTCAAACGAAAGTAATTTGGCTAAGTGAAAGCCAATATCGCTAGCTCCAGCGATGGCAATATTCATCTATAATAAGATTATTATGATGCAAATATAGCAAGTTTTGGTTCTATACAAGTGGATTTACTATCAACAGATAATAGCTACCTTTGCGCTCTATGAGCAAAAATGTTACGCCCTACAAAGATTCTTCCTTGTCAAAAAAGGAGCAAGTCACGCTGATGTTTGACCGAATTGCACAAAAATACGATGGGCTCAACAGAGTGTTGTCATTGGGATTAGATAAAGGTTGGCGCAAAAAATTAGTACATGGTGTTCGGGCACAAAAAGCAAAAGACATCTTGGATGTAGCTACTGGAACAGGAGATGTTGCCATTGCATTGAGCAAAATTTCATCGGTCAAGATTGATGCGGTAGATCTCTCCACACAAATGTTGGCTGTTCAAGCAAAACAATTAGAAAAGCTGAACCTCAACAAACGCATAAAACTTAGCGTAGCCGATGCTGAAAAGCTGCCATTTAACACGCAATTTGATGCGGTTACCGTAGCTTTTGGAATACGAAATTTCGCCAACCTTGAAAAAGGGCTTCGCGAGATGCATCGTGTGCTTCGCGCTGATGGATGCTTGTATATTTTGGAAACCTCTCGGCCCAAAAAATTCCCAATGAAGCAAGCGCACTACGTAATGTCAAATGTGATTATTCCGTTGTTAGGAAAATTTTTTGCCGAAGACAAAAGTGCCTACGCTTATCTTGGCGAATCTGCAACACACTTTCCTGACGGGGAAGTGATGTGCAATAAATTGCGTAAAATTGGGTTTTCTACGGTAACACAGAGACCCCTCAGTGGAGGCGTCGTTAGCTTGTATATTGCGCAAAAATGAAAGCTTTTTTAACTGTTTTTTTAGTTCTATCTTCCATATTTTCAACATTATATGGGCAGGACAAAAATTTAGAGAATCTACGAACTGAAGACAAAAAACGCTTGCGTTTTGGATATTATGTCGGACTAAATTCAGTTGGTGCAAAAATGGAATACTTGCCCACTTTAAGCGGGCAGCCTTACAGGTTATCTATCAAAGCTAAACCCAGTTTTGACGTCGGTTTGTTGGCTGATGTACGTATCAATGAGTTTTTAAACATCCGTTTTCATCCAGGAGTAGCCTTTGTAGAACGTGAAATTAGGTTCCCTTTTTCAGAAGAAATACTGTCCAAACCACTTATAGAGCGTAATGTGAAATCGAATTATGTGCGTTTGCCTGTAGGTATTAAACTCAATGCCAGACGCATCCGAAATGCTAGGCCATTTTTGATGGGTAGCATGTCGTATAACACAAACATTACGAGCGAAGAAACAAATCCCGAGGATAATACCTCTGGTACGTTTCGCATGAAGCGAAATATGTATGCTTGGGAGTTTGCCATCGGGACCGATATTTATTTCCCTTACTTTAAATTTACCCCTTCACTTCATGGTTTGTTTGCGCTTAACAATGAAATCGTACCCGATAACGATCCAAATAGTCCCTTTACACGTTACATTACGTCTATGAAAAGTCGTGGGGTTTTTCTTCGATTTACTTTCGAGTAATTATTTTTTTCGTCTAAATTCACTCAATAAAATTCCTGTTGCCATAGCAACGTTTAGGCTTTCTGCCGCAGGCGAACCAAAACTCGGAATCACAACGCTTTTTTGTAAAACAGCTTTCACTTCACCAGAAATTCCTTGACCCTCGTTACCCATAACCAACACAGCATTAGGTGGAAGTGTGGCAGTATACATGTTTTCGCCTTGCATAGCTGTGCCTACAGCACTCAAATTGTGATGATGTATAAATGATGTCAAGTCAACATAATGCACATGAACTTTTGCCAATGAGCCCATACTTGCCTGCACCACCTTTGGGTTAAAACAATCTACTGTATCTGGGGAACAAATCAATTGATTCAAACCAAACCAATCGCACAGCCTGATGATAGTACCCAAATTTCCAGGGTCTCGGACGCCGTCTAAAGCCAAGTGTAATGATTGCGAAACAAATGCTTTTGGTAATGGTAGCTTAAAGGCAGCCCAATGGCTAGAAGGTGTGCTTAGGTTGCTTACCCTTTTCATATTATTTGGGGTAATGATTTCTGCGGGAAGCGTGCTTTGCGCTTCATTTTCAAGCGAAAAACAATGTACAAGCTCAAAGTTATGTGCTAAAAAAGTTGCTATTGCCTTTTTACCTTCAACCGGAAAAAGTCCGTATTCCTTTCGGAATTTTTTCTGTCCCAATTGCCCTAACTGTTTAAGCATGTTTTTGCTAACCATGTATTTGATGTATTTTTGTTTATTACAACTTTTCTGTTGATAACACGATTTTCAAAAATACTAGGTTTTTGTGGGCTTTTTGCCTTTGCGCTCGGGTGTTCTGTAATCAAACGCCTGCCACAAGATGCAGTCTTGCTTCAAAAAAATGAAATTTTGGTCAATGGTGAACATGCTGTAGACTCTGTGAAAAACATTGTTCAGCCCAAGCCCAACAAGCGTTTTTTGGGAATTCCCTTTGGATTATTGCTTTATCAATCTGCAAACGATAGCTCAGGTATTGCTTTTGATCATTGGTTAACAAAAAAACCAAACCGAAAGAAACGAATGAAATCGATTTGGTCGGCAAAGCAAGTAACAAAAATGAAAGATTATAAAATAAGATTTCAAGATTGGAAAAAACGCACAGGCGAAGCTCCCGTAATTGCAGACTCGATTTCTAGTGCATCAAATACCCAAAAACTCAATGCTTTTTTTTCCAATGAAGGGTATTTTAACGCATCTGTAAAGACATCTACAACAACACAAAACCGAAAAGCGCATGTAGGCTATGAGGTCTCGACAAATCAGCCTTATTTTTTGGATAGCATTCAAACCAATATCCAAAGTCCTGTATTGGATTCCATTTACCACACTGCAACAAGCAATAGTGTATTGCAGCGTGGCAATAGGTTTCGCACTATGGATTTTGACCAAGAGCGAAATCGTTTGTTTGCGCTGTTCCGAAATGCAGGAGTTTTTCCGTTTCAGTTAAACGCTGTAGATTTTAGGGTACAAATTGACTCCTCTGGAACAGATTACCGTCTTCCCGTACAACTTAATATTCGAAATTTTATAGAGAATCAAGATGGAACTGCTGTAGAAAAGGAGTATCAAATTTCTAGAATGAACAATGTAAAGGTACTCGTGAGTAAGGCTGGTAATACTGGAAATGAAGCCTATGATTCTATTGGCGTTTACGAGGGATTAGTACTCTATAGTCAAGGAAAAATGCGCTATAATAGTCGCTTACTCCGCGAAGCCATATCTTTTAAATCTAATGAACCCTACAGCGACTTGGCCCGTAGCACTACCCTAAAGCAACTCACACGTTTGCAAAGTTTTGACTACCCAACCATACGATATAATTACGCTAACAAAGAAGAAACACTACTTGATGCGTCTATCTATTTGATGCCAAAAGAACGGTATGCGCTGAACTTCGGGCTGGACGTAACACAATCAAACATTATAAAACGAGGTGTGGCTTTTAGTTCTGGGCTAAGCGCCTTAAATGTTTTTCGTGGAGCCGAAACCTTGGAGTTTGGTGTACGAGGTTCTGTGGGGAGGTCTGCTGATGTGGCTATTACAGAATTTGCCTTTGATGTACAGTTTCGTGCCCCTCAGTTTTTAATGCCTTTTGGCAAAAAAATAAACCGTCAAGAAATTGCACCACAAACGGTTTTAAGAGTAGGCTCTGCTGTTCAAGAAAATATTGGTTTAGACAAGCAAAGTCTCACGGGCGCCATCCAGTACCAATGGAATCCAAAGAAAAATAGAAAGTGGACATTTTCACTAATCGACGTCGAATTTGTTAACAACAAAAACAAAGAAAATTACTTTGGCGTATATACCAATGCCTTTGGAGAACTCAATGAAATTGCGCAAAACACCAATACAAACCCATCATATTTTTCGAACAATACCCTTATTATTCCAAATGGAGCACAGTCGTTTATCAACGATGTATTGGGTGGAAAAACAGATTTGATTCCTGCCAATGATTTGTATAAGCGTTTACAACGCATAGAAGAACGCAAAACTAGGTTAACGCAAAACAACCTTATTTTTAGTTCGAGTTTACAGTTTTTTAACTCTACAAAAAGTGGGATTTTCGATAAAACATTTACCCAATTCAGAGCAAATTTTTCATGGTCTGGAAATCTGTTGCATACTCTCGCAAAGCAATTTGATTGGCAACAGTCAAACAGTCAATTCTTACTTTTTGACGTGCCGTTTAGCCAGTTTGTAAAGTTGGAAACAGACCTGGTGAAACATTGGGAAATTTCAGAAAACCAAGTGTTTGCAGTACGTGCATTTGTGGGAGCTGCCATCCCCTATGGCAATGCGGACAACATTCCTTTCAATCGGTCGTTTTTTGCGGGAGGTGCTTACGATAATCGTGCTTGGGAAGTATATCGATTAGGTCCTGGTTCTAGCGATACCGGAAATGAATTTAACGAAGCAAATTTTAAATTGGCGTTTAATGCCGAATTCCGTTTTGATGTACTTGGTGCATTTAAAGGTGCGCTATTTGTTGATGCGGGAAACATATGGAATGTAGCAGATAATGTAGATGAACCATCCCGTAAATTTGATGGTTTTCAAGACTTAGATGAACTGGCTGTGGGTACGGGCTTTGGCTTACGCTACGACTTTGGACTGTTCTTGCTCCGCCTCGACATGGGCTTTAAAACACACAATCCTGTTTTACCAAAAGGCTCACGTTGGAACATGAACTACCAACTAAAAAATGCAAATCCCACACTTGGTATAAATTATCCTTTTTAGGCACATAATTGTTTGTTACTTTTGCATCGACCAAAAAAAAAACAAACTAATGTATCATACAATAAAGCCCGGCGTTGCTACGGGAAACGAAGTTCAAGA